>CAJOQA010000083.1 GCA_905236465.1 uncultured Treponema sp. | reverse complement strand
ATCAGAAGGTCCTAAAACATGCTACTTGAAGTATTTTTTGATTGTTCTTCCTTTATTTTATAAGGTTTCCTGTGGATTTTCATGTGGCAATTTTGTTATATTATTTTTTATCTTGACCACAAAGTTAATTTTCCTCTATAATATATGCAAGGAAATTAAAAAATGAAAAGAAAAAAACTGAAGGGGTTGCGTCACAGTTTTATAAGAAAAGCAAAAAGTATTCTTACAAACCCATTAGCTTATCTTTCTCTTTTAGTACCCCTTTTCATCTGTATAGCAACATACGTAGTTTATAAAACGGAAACAAAAACTGACTCAGGAATCACGAACCTTTTTGATTCAATCTGGCACACTACAGTTGCAGTAGTTGCGGCCTACTACGACTTTTATGTAAAGTCTGTGCCTGGCCGGCTTGCCTCCTTAGTGCTATTGCTTTTTGGCATGGCATTCTGGGCTGTAATAATTGGTAAGATAACATCTGTCATAATGGACATTCAAAATAAAAACAATAAGGGACTAAAGAAGATAAGACCTATGAAAGGACATTTTTTAATTTGCGGTTGGCGGCCTCATTTTGAAAAGCTGCTAGTTACAGTGTTAAAGTCAAATCCAGACATCACCCCTGACATGATCGTGCTTGTAAACGACGCGCCCTCTGAGCAAGTTGAGCAGTTACGGCAAGACATCCGGTTTAAGGAAATAAAATATATTTCCGGTGATTTTTCTGACGCTGAGATTTTAAACCGTGCCCATATAAAAGAGGCCGGTCGCGTTTTAATTATCGCAGATATAACTTCTAAAATGGCGGCAACAGAAATTGACTCACATACAGTATTAACAGTTCTTACCATACGCCGTCTCAACTCATCAGTGTATATTGCCGCAGAGATTCTGGACCAAAAGTTTAACGACCACCTGCATCTTGCCCAATGCAATGAAATCATACAAACACAAAAATATGAGCATGGACTTTTGGCAACGGCTTCTAGTGGAATGGGCTATAGCAATGTAATAAAATCCTTGATTGGAGAAGATGCTGATTCAGGAATTTTAATTGGAACTTTTCCAAAGACTTTTACAGGTAAATCTTACGGGGAATTGGAAGAATACTATAGCAAAAAATCTGATGGAGAGGTTTTGGTAGGCCTTCTGCTAAAAGTGGGGGACAAGCCCCTTCTTACTCCAGCGGAAAATTTTATAATCCCTGAAAATGCAAAGTCGGTTCTAATAGCAGCAAATCAGTAAAGGAAAATGAAAGAAAGAAAAACAAAGAAATTCAGCAGGACTGTAAAACATTTCTCAAACTTATTGCACGTTCTTTTAAGAAGCCCTGCAACATATATTTACATTGCAATTATCTCCCTGATTTTTGCAATGACGGTGATAGTTTATAAGGTAGAAACCCAAACAGGCAGCGGAATAGAAACTAAGTTCGATTCCTTTTGGTTTATGTGCGTCGCAGTTTTTGCCGGTTACTTTGACTACGTGTGCGAATCATTAGTAGGAAGGGCAGCAGCAATCACTTTGCTGATAACAGGAACTTTTTTCTTCAGCTACATTCGAGGTAAGATTACAACAGTTTTTATAGACATTCAGGAAAAAAAAGACAGGGGGTTAAAAAAACTAAAGTATATGAAAGGACATTTTATTATTTGCGGTTGGAGACCAGGTTTTGAAGATATTTTAGATACTGTGTTTCAGTCTAATCCAGATATTACCCCCGATATGATTGTTCTTGTAAACGATGCAACAGAAAAAATGCCAGCTTTGCTAAGCCACAAGGACTATAGCGGAATGAATTTCGTTAGCGGAGATTTTACAGACATATCTGTTTTAAACAGAGCCTGCATTCAGGATGCAAAAAGAGTTCTTGTAATAAGCGATAAGTCGCATGACTATTCCCTGCTAGAAATCGATTCACGAGCAGTTCTTGCGGTTCTTACTATAAAAACGGTGAACCCTGCCCTCTATGTTGTGGCAGAACTCCTAAGCGAAAAATTCCAAAGTCACCTAAAGCTTGTTCACTGCGATGAAATTATTCTCACTCAGGATTACGAGTACAGTCTTTTGGCTACCGCATCCAGCGGTTTGGGCTATAGCGAAGTAATAAGCGCTTTGATAAGTGACGATGCAGACTCGGGGCTACTCATAAGCAACATTCCCAAAGACTTCTACGGGAAAGTATATGCTGACTTAAAGGAATATTTCCACGCACACAGAAAGCAAAAGGGTGTTCTTGTAGGGCTTCTATTGAATTCTGGTAACTTTCACCACAGGCGAACAGAAGCTCTTCGCGAGGCCCAAAAGAACCCTGACATAAACAAGGTAATTGACAACTTACAAAAAGTAAAGTCCCTTAAAAGTAACGATCCAATTTTTGTGCCTGCAAATGATTTTGTAATTCCCAAAAATTCAAAGGCAATTTTTGTTAGGGGAAAGGCCGAAAAACAGAGTGAAAGGAAGAGTATCTAATTATGGAAGAAAAATATCTTGACGACATACTGCCAAAACTTGCGAAGATTCAGCTCTTTGAAGATTTTGATCCAACAAATGAAAATGACAAAAAAATTTTAACAGACGTCTACAATAGTATAAGCCTTAAAAAATTCAGCAAGGGGCAGATTATTATTGAGGAAGGAAAAACTGGAGACGAATTTTTTATTCTTAACACAGGGTCTGTTCATATTTCCAGAAAAACACCGGACGGAGACAACATTGCCCTTGCAGACTTAAACGCAGGCATGAATATTTTTTTTGGAGAAACTGCCTTGGTAAGTGACGATCCACGGTCTGCTACTGTTACCGCAATTGATGACTGTACCTGTCTTGTGCTTTCAAGCAAGAAGTTTCATTCAATCTGCAAAAATGAACCCCTTTTGGGTTATAGGGTACTTTCTGTCCTTGCAAGAAGAATGGCAAAAACAATCCGTGAGACCAACAGGGATAAGGCTACCCTTTACCTTGCACTGTATAATGAAATAGCAGGGGCACTTTAATCTAAGAGGGAAAAGGATGAAATTCTTACACACAGGTGATTGGCACTTAGGTAAAGTTTTTTACGAAAAATCTCTTTTAGAAGATCAGGAGCATTTTTTAAACAATTTATTTTCCCTGATCGAAAGCTCTGCAAAAACAGAGCCCTATTCTGCTATCTGCATTCCAGGGGACATTTACGACAGGTCTATTCCTTCAGCAGAAGCTGTAGACTTGTTAAACTCATTTTTAGTTAAAGTCCACGATTCATTTCCTGCACTTAAAATTCTCCTGCTTGCAGGGAACCACGATAGCGCTAACAGATTGGGTTTTGCAAAAGATATTTTATCTACAGCCAACATCTATATTTGCAGCGATACTAAAAACTTTACACAACCCATTATAATCGAGGATACTGCATTTTACCAGTTACCCTTTTTATATCCTGCAAGCCTTCCAGAAAAAGATGCATTTTCTACAAGGGCAAAAAGTCAAAAAGAACTTTTTAAACAAGCACTTGAGGAGATAAAAGAAAGGCATAGCAAAAATTTTTCTCATCTTTCTTCAGTTCTTTGTGCCCACACAAGCGTTTTTGGCACAGACCAGACAGATCCCCTTCATGAGGTCGGAACAGTTGACTGCGTACCGCCTGAATACTTTGAAACCTTTACTTACACATGCTTAGGCCATATCCACAAGATGCAAAAAGTTTCAAAATCTGCCTGGTATTCTGGTTCCCCCCTAGCCTACTCTTTTGACGAAAGCAAAGAAAAGTATCTGCTTAGTGTTGAAATAAAAAATAACGAAGCCATAGTTGAAAAAATTCCTGTAAAGCCCCTGCACAGTGTTGTAAGACTAAAGGGGGCCTTTGAAGACTTTTTCTCTGGAAAACAATTTGATGCTTACAAAGATTCCTACATCGAAATAGTTTGCACAGACAATAAAATAGTAGAAAATCCAATGGAACTTTTGCATCCTAAATTTCCTAACCTACTTTCTTTTGTAAGGGAAAATTCTGTTTTTTCTAGCCAAAGCCAAAATATGCAGATGAAGCGAAAACTTTTTTCTTCACAAGAAGAAAATCCAAAGGAAATAATAAAACTTTTCATTCAAGAACTTAGAGATGACCTTTCTGCAAGTGAAAAAGAAATTGAAGCTTTTATGGAATTGTACAAAAGTGTAAAGGAAGAAGAAAATAAATGAAACCTATAAAACTTACAATGGTAAATATAGGGCCCTTTAAAAATGAAAGCATCGACTTTGATACATTGGGCTCCATGTTTTTAATCAGTGGAAAGACTGGCAGTGGCAAAACCACAATATTTGACAGCATGACTTTCGCCCTTTACGGAAATCTTCCAGGCTCAAGAAAAGGACACCAGGAAGAGTTCAGGTCTGACTTTTGCAGTGAAAAAGATGAATCTTATGTGGACTTCACATTTTCTATAGACAACCACCTTTTTAGGGTAAACCGCAGCTTGCCCTATCAGCATATAAAAAAAAATGGGGAAAGTGAAACTAAGCCACAAAAAGTAAATCTCTGGACTTCTGTAGATTCCGGAAAGAGCTGGGAGGAGTTTAGTGGAAAACTCAAGCAGGTTAATGAAAAAATCGAAAAGGACATAATCAGGCTTAGCTTTGAAGAGTTCAACAAGATTGTCCTTTTACCTCAGGGGGCCTTTTCTCAGTTCTTTAAGCAAAGCTCAAAAGAAAGAAGTGAAACTTTACAGAACCTCTTTCCTGTGGACACTTGGGTAAAAATAAAAGATGCCGCAAGAGAAAAAGCAAATTCTTGTAAAAGTGAACTTTCAGCTATTGAAAATCAAATAAAGGTTTTTCAAGAAAAGCATAAAATTGAAGATTTAGAAATTACGATTCAATCTGAAAAAGAAGAATTAGAAAATCTAAAAAAACAAACGGGGGAACTTCAAAGTAAAAAAGAAAAGTTGATGCTTCAAAGTCAAAAGACAAAGGATGAATTTCTTCTTGCACAGGAAGCACAAAAGTTACAAGAGGAATTACAGGCCCTGTACCAAAGACAAGAAAAAATGGAAGTCCTTAAAAGTAAGATTTCCCTTAGCCAGGAAGCACAAAAACTTTCGCACTTTATCTTTAACTATGAACGGAGCTTGAAGCAAGAGGCAAATTGTCAAAGTGACTATAAAAAAAGGCAAGAGAATCTTTTTGCCTTAAACGAGGAAGAAAAAAAACTTCAAGAAGAAAAAGATAATTTTGAAGGCAAAAAAATTCTTTTAAAAGAAAAGACTTCCCTTTTGCAAGTAAAGGACAATCAGTTAAAGCAGACAAAAAATTATGAGCAAGCTCTTTTTACTGCAAGAGAAAAGCAAGAAGATTACAACAGGCTTTTTGCAAGCTATGAAAAAAAAGAGGAAAGTTTTAAGCAGCTAAAAAAACAAGAGGAAGTCTTTTTTGAAAAACTGCATGTTGCAAAAGACCAGGATATTATAGAAGAACTTGTTACAAAACTGCACAAGTCATCATCTAGATTAAACTCTTTAACTGCTGCAAAGAAATACCTTGAAGAGCTTTTGCAAAGTAAAGAGAAAGTTAGAGAAGCAGAAAAGGATGAAAAAGAACAGGGCCTGCTTTTGCAAAATGCAAGGGTTTTGTTGGAGACTTTTGAAAAGCAGCAAGAGGAACAGGAACAAAAACAAAAGGCGGCTTTTCTTGCCCGTCTTTTAAAAGCTTCAAGCCCATGCCCAGTTTGCGGTTCAATAGATCACCCCAATCCGGCAAAAGAAGAAAAGGGCCTTTCACTAATAGAAAAAATTGAAACTCAAAGGGGCTTAGTAAACAATCAGGAAAAAATCTACCAAGTTGCTTTTTCTAAACTTGCAAGTGCCAAAGCAAACTATGAAAATGCAGAAAGCAATTATGAAAATGCGAGGGTAGAAAATTTTTCAAGCCTAGAAGAACTAGCTACAGAGATTCAAAAGGAAGAAGTAATTTATAAAAATCTTCAAGAAGACTATTCAAATTTGAAGTCCTTAAAAAATCAGCTTGTAAAAATTCAAGAAGAAAGAGAAAAGGAAAAGAACAAGCTTTCTGAAGAGGAGTTAAATCTTACAAGCCTTAACAGCCAAGTGCAGACTCTACTTGAAAGCATAAAGGGAAGCAGTGGTGAAATTGAAGATTCAAAAAAAGTTAGCGAAGACCTTACCCTGCTAAAAACAGAAATTCAAAAACTTGAGAATGACATTGCAAACTTTGATAAACGGATGCAAAATTTTTCAAACACACATTCTTCTGCACTTGCGCTAGAAAAAAGCACAAGACAAAAACTTGAGGAAAGCCAGGTCACCCTGCAAAAGGCAAAAGAAGACCTGGACAAAAATTTGCAGGGCTCAACTTTTACTTCACTTGATAAGGCAAAGGAAGCACTATCTTTTGCAGAAAACGTAAGCAAAATGCAAAATGAACTTTCAGATTGGCAAAGCAAACTTGAAAAAACAAAGACCCTGTATGAAGCAAAAAAGCAGGATACCGACACAAACGCCCTTGAAAAAAAGTTTCAAGAATTGAGCGAAGAAACAAAAATCACGGCCCAAAAACTTGATGAGCTAAGTGCCAGTTTTACCAGCAAGAGCGCAGACCTCCAGGCTATGATAGAAAGTCTAAGGGCTTTTCGGGAACTGGAAACCAAAAGAAAAGAATGTCAAGAAGCAGCCCAAGCCTACATTCAACTTTCAAACGACCTTACCGGCAACAACAGTAAAAAGATTCAGTTTGACACCTGGATTCTTGCCATGTATTTTGAAGAAGTTGTTGCGGCTGCAAACTCAAGGCTCTTTGATTTAAGCGGTGGACGCTACACATTTAAATTGGACAGTGAGAATACAGATGGCAACAGCTACAAGGGACTGGACCTTTTAATAAGCGACAGCAAAACGGGTCAAGACAGGAACCCCAGCACAACTTTTTCTGGTGGCGAAACTTTTGAAGCATCCCTTAGCCTTGCACTAGGGCTAACGGATGTAGTTGAAAACAAAAGCGGCGGAGTAAGACTAGACTCCCTGTTTATAGACGAAGGCTTTGGTACCTTAGACGATGAACTTCTTGATAGGGTAATTGAAATTCTCCATAGGATTCAGGAAAATAGGACAGTAGGGCTTATCTCCCACGTAAGCGAAATGCAGGGTGCAATACTTTCAAAGGTAGAAGTAGAAAAAGGTAACGATGGACATTCCACAATAAAAATGCCTCGTTTTTAAGCGTTAAAAAGGCGGACTATTTTCAAACTGCATTCTTTCACCGCTTACCGGATGATTAAATTCTAAGCGGCAAGAATGGAGTAAAAGTCTAGTAGCTGAATTTGGGGAAGGCGGGCAGTTACCATAAAGTGTGTCACCTAAAATTGGACTTGCAAAGCCGTGACTGTCTGCACTGGCAAGACGCAACTGGTGAGTTCTTCCCGTAAGAGGCGTAAACAAAACCCTCGTAACAACCCGCTTACTAGAATCAGGGCAAGTCCAGTCCTCAACATTTAAAATCTTCCAACAAGTAACAGCCTTTTTTCCATAGACACTGTCCCAAATTTGATGGGGGCGGTTTTCTACATCAAGCCTAAAATACAATTCCATCTGCCCCTCCCCCTTGATTCCCTTAGCAGGCAAGGCCCCATCGAGGAGTGCCACATACTGCTTAAACACAGTGGCTTCTTCAAATTGAATTCTTAAAGCCCTGTGAGCTTCCTTTGTGAGGGCAAAAACCATAAGGCCAGAGGTTTCCATATCCAACCTATGCACTGCCGGTTGCTCTATGCAAGAAGGGATTAAGCGCCTGATTCTAGAAGAAATGCAATCTTGTTTTTCAGGCCCACGACCAGGTACACTTAGAAGTCCCGACTGCTTGTTTACAACAATAATAGAATCGTCCCGATATAAAATTTCAAGTCCCAACATTGTAGGAAGAAGAAGGGCACACCTAGAATCGCAGGGGGAAAATACTTTACTGGTCTCTTCTTTGCAAAGGGGGGCATAAAAAAGCTCACACATACTTACCGGAAAAAGGGAATGAACAAAGGCATAATTTAAAAGTTTAGGAGCACAACAGTCACCTGTGCCGGCAGGAGGCAATTTTTTTAAACCGACTTTCCTGCAAATTTCCATAAGAGTCTTTTTCCGCCTGTCTATGCAAAAAAAAGAATACAAGTCAAAAACCCTTCTAAGGGATTCATCTGTTAAAAAAGCCCTTCTTTTTTTTAGATCTGTTTTTTTCCCTGCATCCTTTTCCTCATTTATTTTTTTTGTTAAAGCATGAATTTCAAAATCATTCTTTTTAAGAGCCTCATCTATTTTTTCAGGCTCTACAATGGGAGGGACAAAAATAAAATCTTCACCAAGACTTTTTACATCCTCATCGGCTAAAAAATACCTTGTTCCAGAAAAAGTCACCAAAGCAACAGTGCTTTCTTCCTTTTTGCAAAGCAATAGCCCAACCATAAAACCTTGATTAAAGCGGTCATTGTCTTCTTCTATAAGATTTCTATTTTTATAAAGCTTCACATCTAAAAGATTTTGATTTAAAGCAGCAAGAACCTTTCTACAAAGTCCTTCTGCTTCTTCTATAGGAAAAGGGGAAAACATGAAAGTTAAGCAATATAAGATTTTATAAAGAAGCTGTTCATAAAGTGCCCCAAAGCAAGACCTAAGCCCACCCCTAACAATACAAGAACTAGGCTTAAAGGAGGTGTAAATCCTAGGATCTGACTTGAAATATAACCCAAAATTCCACCTAAAACCCCATATAATAGAAGAAAAGAAAAAGCCAAGATAGCAAAAAGTTTGTGTCTTTTTAGGTTCAGCAAAGGAATCATTATTTTATCTCCGATTTTAATATTAATTGAGGTTAGAATTTTAATTCTATCCCTTTTCTTTGTATCGGATTTAGCAAACTTTTCTTTAGAAAAAAAATACTGTAAAAGTTATATAAAAAAAACCGATAATCTAAAGGAAAGACGTTTATTTTTTTATGAGGCACGTTTATGGGTATGGATCCTAACACTGATGAATTTAACTCTCAATTTCTCGAAGCTGTTGATGCAAAAGCAGCTTGGTTTAATTCAAGCCAGCTCCCCAAAATTCAGGAGGACTACCGTCTGCATTTTACCTGTATCAACAATCTTACAGAAGCACTTGAAAAACGAGGGCTTATAACAGCAGATCCTTACAAAAAGGACAAAAAGATTACAAATGTTCAAAAAATAGACGACTCTCCTTTCAGCGAAACTGATAGAAACCAAAAGTTAGGCATTCGTTTAGGTGATTATCAGGCAATGCTTGATTATATCTGTAATTATGTAAAGTTCACCACAGATTACCTTAATATGGATAAAATAAAGCGGTTACTTGACTTTAACGCATCTTTTAACTGGCAAAATTTAACTGCAAACTCACCTAAAATGAACACGCAGGCACTTGCAAGTTGCATTGCCCAGTTAAGGACAGGAGCCCAACAGCTTCAAATCGCAATGATTTCAGACAGTATTACCAAAGCCCGCACTTCTATAGAAGAAATAAATGTGACGCTAAAAGAACTTGCTATTTTTCAACGCGAAAGTTACAAGGGAGAGATTCGTCGCAAAGTTTTTACTTCTGGAAAAATCAATCCTGAAAAAAGAAATAGCACAGCATCTTATGTTGCAGAAATAAAAAGAGTTTTCCCTGATTGTATGGGTAAACGTTTTTACTCAGCTGAATTAGTTGAAGAACTTGTCAACGAAGAAATCTCCCCTAAAAAAGATGAATTGCGTCGTGCAGCTCTTTCAAAGATTTCTATAGAAGAAAAAAAGCAAGAAAAGGTTGAAAACACAGTTGACACTCATTCCATAATAATGGAAACAGTACGCATACTTGGTTCTCTCCACGAACAGTACGATATAGTTCTTGCAAAGATAACAACTAACAACAAAATTTTACAATCATCAAGGAATACTTTTAAAGATAAGATTCTCCGTCTTATCCGGCAAGTTTTTGGAATGTCAGAGCCAGAGATTGACTACACAATTTCTATAATGGACAGCAAGACCCAGACTTCTAGAAAGGAAAAGCTGAACTTTACTGAATTCGTAAACAACCTGTCAAAACGAACAAAGTACTACGCTACAATCGCTCAGCCAAATGGAGCAGGCTATGTTAGGATAAACAGTCAGGAAGAAAAAGTAATTCTTGACTTTGTAAACAAGCAACTTGCAGAAAACGGCAGGCTTCACGTTGTTCTTACAGCCCTTGACAACTTCTTTAAAGCGACGGCTCCCGCTACAGAAAAGAGTAAAATCAAGGGAATAAAGATGGAACTTACATCTTTAAAAAATATTTTGGTAAAGGCAAATCAAGCTAGGGCTGAATACATTGCCTATATAGAAGAAAGAGAGCAGATGAAAAGATTAGGAATTACAAATGAATAGAAAATATTTTTTTTTACTTTTAACTTTTACACTTGCCACTGTGACTTTTGCCTTTGCCCAAAAACAAGGCAAAAGTGAAAATGACAACAAGGTTGAACAACGCATACTAAACATAATAGATTTAGAGCACGAGTACAACCTAGATCCACACACCGCAAGCTATAGTTCAGAAGCACAGATTTTTACTGGTCTTTACGAAGGTCTTTTTTCTTATGATCCAGCAACCCTTGAACCCGTAAATGCCATTTGCGAAAGCTATAAAATCTCAAGGGATAAAAAAAGATGGACCTTCACTTTAAAAGAAGGGGCAAAATTCAGCGACGGCTCAGCCATAAGTGCCAGTACTTTTAGAGACTCCTGGATTAATCTTTTAGGAACAAAAAATGCCCCCTTTGCTTCCCTCTTAGATTGTGTTGAAGGGGCTTACAACTATAGGATTGGAAAAGGCAGTGCCAAAGATGTCCGCATAACAGCCCGCGATGCAAAAACCCTTGTCCTCCACCTAACAGAACCTACAGAACATTTGCCCCGCATACTTTGCCACCACGCCTTTGCTGCAGTAAGTAGCAAAAAAAATGTATACTCTGGTCCTTTTACACTAAAATCATACAGTAACGGCAAACTTGAGATGGTAAAAAACCCCAAGTACAGGGAGGCTTCAGCTGTCCAGTTGCCAGGCATAAGTATAACACAAAGCGACAAGTACGCGGAAAACACACACCTTTACAATATAGGGGATGCTGATTGGGTAACAGGTAGCATTAATGCAAAAGATGTATTGAACACAGATGCCATTCATGTTGCAGGTGAGTTTGGAACAACCTACCTCTTTTTTAAAGGAACAAATTCTCCCTGGAACAGGCAAGATTTCCGCCTAGCCTTGCTAGAAGCAATTCCCTACGAAGAGCTTAGAAAAAGCTATGCGGTAAAAGCCAGTACTTTTGTTTATCCCCTTTCGCTCTACCCTTCTGTTACAGGTTGGGATGATTTTGACGCAGAGGATGCAAAGGACCTAATGGATAAAGCAAGGACTGCCGCAGGCATAGCTAAAGACAAAAGGTTGCCACTTGTTTTTGCCATACTCAAAGAAGACTACATAAAGGACTGGGCTGAAACCCTAAAAAAGGCCTGGGCCCCGCTTGGTGTAGATCTTATAACCATAGAGTTAGATGCAGCAAGCTACAATTCTTCTATAGCATCAACAAAGGCTGACCTCTTCTTTTACTCTTGGATTGGAGACTTCGCTGACCCAACAGCTTTTCTTGAGCTCTTCAGGGGAAATTCAACGCTTAACGTTGCAGCCTATAAAAACAGCAAGTTTGACGATCTTTTAGCACAGGCAGCAGTAACAAGAAAATCAGCAGACCGCTTTTCTTTATTAGCAGATGCCGAGCAAGTTTTGCTAGATGATGGGGAAGTCATTCCAATAGCCCACCCCATAAGCCTGCATGTAATAAATACAGACCTTATAGGAGGTTGGAAAAGCAATGCCTTAGACTTGCATCCTTTTAAGTACCTGTATATAAAAGCAACGAAAACTTCTAAAAAGGTAGAAGGCAAAATTATAAGATTTTAGCTAAGTCTACACTTATAAAACCAGCCCTGCCGGTTTTGTAAAAATTTGTTTCTTCCCAGGCAACATACAAAGTGGAACCTGCTATTGCAAAGTCCCCGTACGTGTAGCCTGCTGGAAGAAGCGGCAAGCGGAAAGCTGCAAGCTCACTGCCAGTTTTTTTTATGTAAACCGTTCCATCAGCAAAGACAGCAGTATCATATTCACGTGTTTTAGCAGCCCTAGCATGTAAAGGACTGCCCCCGCTTCCTTGCTGGTAAAAGGAAAGTGGCGAAGTTCCAGAGAGATTCCTGTAGGAAACATAAAAAGCAAATTCATCTGGCACTGCTTTTAATAAGTCTTTAAGTTCTTTTGGTGCAGAAGAAAAGAGCAGGGGCATATTCAACTTTCTATATTCTTCTTCCGTAGAAGAACGAAAAGTCAGCATATCTTCACTGTTAAGGGCAGGCGACAATTCTGTAAGTTCAACCGTTGGTTCCCAAAAAAAGTATGAGAATTCAACTTTATTTGGCATTATTTTCTTTGCAGAACAAGCCCATTTTTTCCCGTCCCAAAAGTAACCCGTTATCTGCTGGTCTTCGTCTAAGTGCAGGTTCTTGTAGGAAACCAGCGGGTAAAAAAGACTTGTATCAGGGTTAAATTCCACAAGGAAAGGGCGACCGCTTTCCCTTTGCATAAGGGGACCGCTTTCAAGGCTTGAATTAAAAAATGAAGACTGAAAGAGATAAAAAACAGGAACGCCCCTGCTAAAAACAAGGGAATCGGCTGTTTGCGAAGAAAATATAGAAAGATCACCGTAAAGCTTTACAGAATTCTCTGACAGGGCAAGTATTCCCAACCTGTTCACCAAAGCAAAAGCCTTGTCCCCTGAACCAGCGCTGGAAATGCGGATTGCTTCGGTCCAAGGCTTATCCTGAATTTTAGAGGCATTTTTTGGCAGGTCTATTACCTCAAAAGACTGATTTGTAAAGCCGTACCAGGTATGATTTTTTTCCTCGGGAAGAATTTCAGGAGGTAAGTCGCTACCGGCAACCACAGCTACAGTTCCAGACTTTGAGCACGAAAAAGAGCCAAAAAGTAAAGCAAGAGAAATTAAAGATGTAGGAACAAAATATTTTTTCATGTTCCTACATTATATAACATTCACTTATTTTTTTCCACTGCCCTAATGTCTCTTAAAGAAAAATGCCCAGAAGCTATGGCCTTCATAATCCGCTCCTTATCTAAAGACCAGGGATCCTCTGCCTTCTGCCTGCAAGATTCCATAAATTTTTGCCAATTAAAGCGGCAAAGAAAATATGCAGTTTCTTCCCCGCCCTGCTTGCTTTGGCAGTAAAGGCTATACAGGACCGAGGCTGCAAAGCCGTCTTTTTCTTGTAAACGTATACTATATGGATAAATAGCACCTAAGGGCCTTTCTTCTCCGTCTAAGTACGCAAGCAGACTAGTGGGCTTATTGCGATCAAATTCACATTCAACTTTTTGCCCTGCTTCAAGAAAAAAATTCTCCTCAGCTTCCCCTACCCTTTTTACTAGATGCCATTCTTTTTGGCTATCGGGAAAAGAAATAACAAGCGTCTCTTTTTCAGAATAAAAGGAACAAGAAAAAAAGATAAAAGTGAAAATCAAATTAAGAATAAATAAATGTTTTTTCATCTATAAAATCTCCCTATTATATATATGTCTTTAAAATTGCAAAATTCCTGATTTTTTTTGACAATATCAGGAAAAAAAATTATAATAGAAGGAACTTGTGGGGCTTCAAAAAACTTGCTATTGCACCTTTTTAGGGCTCCCTTATAGAAAACCCCTTGGAGAATTTAATGGAAGGTACTGAAAAAGCAGTTGAAGTTGCAAAAGACATAGGAACAGAAGTTGTTAATCAAACAAAATATATGTTTCACCTTGATGACATTACAAAATATTTTACTTGGAGCAATCTTTTTAAGCTTGCAACAAGCCTTTTAGCGATAATTATCTTCTATATAGTTTATAGGGTCATACGGCATCTTTTAAAGAAAAAGGTTGTAATTAAAATGCAGCCAAACAACGCCCACATGCTGTTGCGCATAGTAAGCTACACCTTTTATATAATAATGGGCATGTACATCCTAAGTTTATTTGGCATAGACCTAAAGGGAATATGGGGAGCGGCAGGTGTTGCCGGTCTTGCCTTGGGTTTTGCAGCCCAAACAACTGTCAGCAATTTTATAAGCGGACTTTTCGTTGTATCTGAAAAAACTCTTAAGATTGGTGATTTTATTGAAGCAGGTGGAGTGTGCGGAACAGTAGACACGATTGGAATGTTAAGTTTAAAAATCCACACCCTCGACAACCAGATGGTTCGCATTCCAAACAGTACAATAATTGATACAAACTTAATAAATTACAGTCAATATAGCATAAGGCGGACAGTTTTTACTGTTCCGATAAGCTATAGCACAGACCTAGATCACGCCTATCAGGTTTTAAGCAAGGTCCCAAGCCTTTGCCCTACTGTTATTGCAGAACCAGCCCCACTCCTTTGGTACGATGGCTTTGACACAGTCGCAAATGCCGTAAATTTAAAAGTTGCAGTTTGGTTTAACAGCTCAGACCTATTGAAAAACAGGACAGAAGTGTACACTGCAATTATGAAGCTCTGCAAAGAAAACAATGTGACAATTCCGTTTACAAGCTATAACATAAAAATTACCGGTGACAAGCAAGACTTTTCCGGCCAGTCTTGAAAGACCTTCGCTTTTGTGATATTGTGTTAAAATGAAAGTCGCAATATTTATGGGATCAAAGTCTGATTCAGACACTATGAAAAAGGCAGCCGAAGTTCTAAAAGAGTTCGGCGTTGAATACAAGGCTTATGTTATCTCTGCCCACAGGGCGGGTGACCTTTTAGTAAAAACAATTGCTCAGGTTGAACAAGCTGGCGCTCAAGTAATAATAGCAGGGGCAGGTCTTAGTGCAGCCCTACCTGGCGTAATTGCAAGCAGAACAGTCCTCCCTGTCATAGGGGTGCCCCTTGAATGTATAAATCCTGGAAAATCCAACGGACTTGCCGGAATGGACGCCCTTCTTTCTATAGTGCAGATGCCCCCGCAGATTCCTGTGGCAACAGTTGGAATCAACTCAGCAAAAAATGCCGCTTACCTTGCCTTGCAGGTTCTAGCCCTTCAATCTCCTGAATTAAAGCAAAAACTTATTGAATTTAGAAATAAACTTAAAGCTGACGCAGAAGCTTTAGCTGATAGCGGAATAGAACTCTAAGACAAAAACCAGGTGAAAGTATGGAAATGTATAAAGAAGATGACGGCAAGCTGCATGATGAATGTGGAGTCATGGGTGTTTACCTGAACAAAAACAAGGCTCAAGAAAAAGAAGAGAATAAGGGAAAAGAATACGTAGCATATTCAGCCCAGGACTTTACTGCCGCAACCCAGTGTTACTACGGTCTTTACTGCTTGCAACACAGGGGACAGGACAGTGCAGGCATTGCTGTCAGCAACGGTCAAGAGATTCAGATGCACAAGGCTTTAGGCACTATAGCAGAAGTATTCAAGACCGAACATCTCCAGTCACTTTCAGGCCACATTGCTTGTGGTCACGTCCGTTATGCAACCGCAGGCTCCACATCGCTTGAAAATGCACAACCAATGTTGCAGCAATCAAGGCTAGGCGGAATTGCAGTAGCCCACAACGGTCAGCTGATTAACTACGAGCAGCTACGGGAAATGCTAGAGGAAACAGGCTCAACATTTCTTTCCTCAAGCGATACAGAAGTAATTGTAAAGCTGATAGCTAAATCCTACAAAAAAGGGCTTGAGCGGGCCTTAACAGATACAATTCAAATGATAAAGGGGTCATTTGCCCTTGTAGTTATGACGGAAAAATGCCTAATCGGTGCCCGCGACCCCAACGGAATACGCCCCTTATGCTTGGGCAAAGTGGACGGCGGTTGGGTCTTAGCAAGCGAATCCTGCGCCATAGACGCAGTAAACGGAACTTTTGTCCGAGACATCCAACCTGGTGAAATTGTAATTATAAATGATGACGGGGTTCTTTCTTTTGAGTTTGGAGAAAGGACGGCAAAGCGCACCTGTATTTTTGAGTATGTTTACTTTGCCCGCCCAGACAGCATAATAGACGGCATTCCGGTAACGCTTGCCCGTGAAAAAATGGGGGCCTGTCTTGCCCGAGAAAGCGGTGTACCCGCTGATGTAGTCATTGGGGTTCCAGACTCAGGACTGGGGGCAGCCCAGGGCTATGCAAAAGAAGCTGGCATCGCTTATGCATCTGGAATAGTAAAAAACAAATACATAGGCAGAACCTTCATTGCCCCTACCCAAAGGGAAAGGGAAAACATGGTCTTTGTAAAGCTCAATGCAGTCAGATCAGTTGTGGAGGGCAAGCGCGTTGTGGTCATAGACGATTCTATCGTCAGGGGAACAACAAGCCGTCGCCTGGTGCAAATACTTAGAAGGGCTGGAGCAAAAGAAGTACACTTTCGCATTTCAAGCCCACCTGTAAAATTTCCCTGCTACTTTGGAATCAACACCCCAACCCGTGGAGAACTGATTTCCAACCAACACACGGAAGAGGAAATATGCAAAGAAATTGGAGCTGACTCCTTAGCCTTTATTTCAGCTGAAGGAATGATGGAAGCATGTAGGGAATGTAACCCTGAAGGCTATGGCTTTTGCAAGGGTTGCTTTACAGGTGAATACCCCATGTCTGTCCCTGGGGAAGTAAACGGTCGCAAGGTTGAGTAGTGTTACCCTCGAAAAATTTGCCATCGCACCTTTTTCGAGGATATTCTATTTGTACTAGTAGACCTCTACAATTTCAGGCTTACCTGGCAAGGGGATAAGGCGGGCACAAACAAAAACAATAGCGGAAGAAAGAAAGAGAAAGATAAGTACACAGACAGCCTTAAAAGCTTCCGTAACTTTTAAGGATAAGAGGGAGGCTATAGGACTTGCGCAAAAGTAGCCGGCTATAGCACACAAAAAGGGAAAAAGCAAAGAAAATATTCCCTGAACGGCCTGGACACTTGCCTGAGCTGTAATACCAACAATAGAACCTTTTTTTACATCAAGATGGCGGGGATTGTTTACAGAATATGCCTCCCCCCTCTTATTACAGGCTTGCGTACAAGAAGAGCAAGCATCATTTAGAAGGGGAAGAACAGAAATGTCATTATCCCTAACATCTACAACAAAACCTTTTTTGTACATTCTACATTCCCAACTCAGCCATACGGGCACTACATTCTTCCATGCCAGCCTTATTGCCAAGTTCCTCGTAAGTGTCACGCAAGTTGTAAAGGGAATCATAATAATAGGGATTTATCGTAAGGGCCTGTTCAAAAGCCTCACTGGCATCTTCATAACAAGATTGGTTAAAGTAGAGGACTCCCATGGTATTCCACAAGTGATAGTTGTTCTCATTGAACTGCAATCCAATGATACAATAATTCATCGCTTCATTCAGGCTACCCATGTTAAAGCAAATAATCGCGAGAGTTTCAATAACACCATCATCTTCAGGGTTTATCCTGAATGCTTTTTCCATGGTAAGTTTTGCCGCTGCAAGATCACCGGAATCACGGTAGGTGATGCCCAAATTGTACCAAAGCAGGTAATTTTGCCTTTCCATAGTGATTGCCCGCATAAAACAAGCAATAGCTTCTTTATACTGACCCTTTGAGGCTAAATCTATGGCCTGATTGTTGAGTTTTTCACAATTTTCACGCATGACACACCTCCTTAAACAAAAGGGCTATTTTCTTAACAGCACTGTTATCCTTACCAAAAAGCTCTTCAAATTCAGAAGACCCTTTCTCTATAAAAGAAAGCCCCCGCTTTCTCGCCTCTTCTATAAGCCCAGAATTTTCAAGAAGACCTATAGCTTCTTCTACAGAGGGACTGTCAATGCCCTCTTTTCCGGCAAGTGAAAAACATTCTACTAATTTTTTTCCCTTTATTGAATCTAAACCCTCTTGAGCAAGGAAAAGTAACACAGGTAGGGATTTTTTTCCTTCAACTATGTCATCCCCCCTTTTTTTACCAGGGTTCCCGGAAGTCAAATTTATAACATCATCTATAATCTGAAAGCCAGCGCCGATCTTTGCGGCAGACAAGCCAACGCTTTCAATCAGATTTTTATCGGCTCCGGCTGAAAGAACGCCGATTTTTGCAGCCAAGGAAGCCAAAGTTCCTGTCTTTAACTGGACCATAGCCAAGTATTCTTTAACAGAAGGCAGAAAATTCTTATCCCTGTGCCAAGCAATATCCATTGCCTGCCCTAAATGTAACCTGCGCAATTCCATAGAATACAGGTAATAGAGCTTAGCCTTTAATTCCTGAGGGCACAAAAGTGTGTTTATGCAGATAGGAGCTGTAAAATAAAGCCATGATGCAGCATTTAAGGCTGTATCAAGACCATAGCTTATATAAGCCGCAGGTTTTCCCCTCCTGAATTGTGACGAATCTTCTATATCATCATGGATGAGGCTTGCCGTATGCACAAATTCAACTAAGGGAGTTAAATGAAAAGCTGTCCTTAAAAGCCCCTGCTGCGCTTCTTCCGGAGCATTGTGACTTACGAGAACTGCTTGCGCGCACAAAACCAAAAAAAGAGGCCGCCATCTCTTACCACCTAAACTTACAAGTTCACAGGTGGGCTTGAGCAAGGGGGTCATATGGCTAGGCTCTACCCCATCATAAAGCCTGCCAAAAGCAGACTTAACCCAATCTTCCTTTACGGGAAAAGGAAGGGCAGCGGCTAATTCATCTTGTATTCTGTCTAGGTAAGGTTTAAAAGTCTCATTCATCACACTTATAGTATAACTCTTTTTTTAGAATAAAACAACCTACTTTATGGCAGCCATTGAACACAAGTCCCCTGGCCCCGCCACGCAGACAGCACGTGCAATTACGATAGAAGTAAGAAAACATTTGAACAGTCAGCTACAAATGTCACCTCAAATAAAAACTGACTGTCACCGAAAACCTAAAGCAAAGCCACTTCGACAAAAATCCTAACAGTAGGAAGCCTCGAAAAACTGCAGTTTTTCGAGGTTTCTTTGAAATAGCGATGTTCTAAATCGCGCTATTACAGCGATTTAGAACTCGCAGGCAATCTCGAAAAAGTCACGAAAGTGAGTTT
>CAJOQA010000082.1 GCA_905236465.1 uncultured Treponema sp. | reverse complement strand
TAACGGATGTAAAAAGGAGAGAGTTTTTTTTCTTTATAAATATAGTTTTAGGAGGGTTATAAGACACAATCTACACGCTATTTTTTTTATTAAAAACACTTGACAAACCACTTAATTTTAAGTAAAGTTTTACCAATTATTAAACATAGGAGTACATAAAATGAAAAAAATTTTTTACACACTAACCTTGTTAATAGCAACTTTAGCATTATCTTCTTGCAACTTCAAAGATGAAACTGAAGTCACCCTTAAAAACAGCACAGAAAAGCCTATAACATTCACTTCGTTTTCAGAAAGTGTGGATTCTGATCTGCCCCTTACCATAGCAGCAGGCAGTGAAAGCAAGGTGTCTTACGATAGCGGAGCTGAAGATGTCACTTTCAAGCTGACTTATGATGGTAAATCTTACTCCGGCTCCACAAATTATGTGCAGGACTATTCAGAATACACCTTGACGGTGTATCTTGACGGCAGCACTTTAAAGAATAAGGTGAACTCCGGCACGGCCTATACACTAAAGGAAGAAAATTAGGGCTTATACGTCATTGCAAACACTACGCCACGGCCACATATCAGCTTCGGTCGTGCGTTTGGCAAAGAAAGCCTGAACCAAGTTCAGGGTGTTCCGCTACGGGGAAGTGTTACCCCTTCTAAATTTCTTCCACTGTCTTCTTTACCTTTGCAGAAGAAAGGATTTTTTTGTCTAGACCTGTCATCTTTGAATACAAATCCATAAAGCCCCCCCTGCACTTTTTAAATGCATCTGCTACGACAGGGTCAAAGCGGCCCCCGCTATAGCTAAGTATTGTAGTGTAGGCCTCTGCAAAGGAATAGGACATGGACTGTGGCTGTCTGCCGGTCAAGTTATCAAATTCATCACACAGAGCAACTATACGGGCACTTAGAGGAATTTCTTCTCCTTTTAGTCCCTTAGGGTAGCCACTGCCATCCCAACATTCGTGATGAAAAAGAGTAACTTCGTGCCCCAATTTGTAAAATGGCTCTTCAGGATTATTAACAAAAAGTGTATCAATTATTTTTGCCCCTTCTTCTACATGGGACTTTCTAAGCTCTAAATCTTCTAAAGAAGAACCTTGCTTAGAAAAAACATCTGTAGGAATAAGACTTTTTCCACAGTCATGCAGAGGGGCTACAACAGACAATATTTCTATGAAACCATCAGAAACAAGACGTGCATACTTACTTTCTTTTTGCAGCTCTTTTGCAAGTATAGAAACATATCTACCAGTTCTTTCCATGTGAGAAGCAAGAAGGGGATCTCTTTTGCTTGTTAAATTTACAATGCCAGAAACAATCTTTTTGTACATAGAAAAAATTTTTTCCTGACTGTGCTTAAAATCATAATTAAGCTGGGCATTATCGTGTTCAAGCTGATTGTAGCGGTCAGTTTGCTCAGTCATATCATTTAAGATAAGAACATAACCGTACATGGTCTGCCCTCTTTTTACATTGTGAATTTCTGGAATAAAACTTCTACCTGCAATATGGAGCAAATTAGTATTATCAGAAAAAGTATGAGGTTCTAAAATGCACCTTTTCAATTCTTCGGAAAGTTTTATATCAATTTTGTAGCCAGCTTTCTGATATTCAGGATACAAAACCTTTCCTGCTGTATTTGCATCACGGACGAAAAAATCAAAATCAATAACAAAAAGTGGGTCAAAAAGTGAATCCGAAACAGTAAAAAATGCCATATCATAAAGGTTTGTAAAGCGGCCTTCAAAAACAATTTTAGCAGCAACAAGGGCACAAATCGCTCCAGAAAGTGGCAGGAAAGGAAAACCTATTTCTAACACTGGAAAAATAACGCAAAGGAAACAGATTGCCTGGGGAACTATTGTTATTACGAAAAAAACACTGGCCACAACCTTATCACCATTTTTTGCAATTATAATTTTATGCAAGAAAATAATGATATTGACTGCCATAAAGAAAACTATTGTAAGCTCAAAGGCTATATGTCCCCAACCTATTGTTGATTTTAAAACCCTGTGCCCATTAGAGGCAATCATCATGTAATAGTCTGTAAAAAACCACTTTGAAGTTGGCATTGCAGAGGAAAAATCAAAAGTCAAAGCCATTAAAAGGAGAAAAAGTTGCCAGGAAGATAAAAGAAACCAAATGATTTTCGGGAAATTTTTATGAAAAGTCTGTTCTATAATCGAAAACATCACCATATAAATAAACAAACCGGAAAATATTTCCAATTTTCGCCCCAAAGCAAGGACTTCCACCCTTGTAGCGGTAAAATAGCACAAGTAACCTATGTTAAAGAGACAGAGCATTGCTATTATTATTAGGATATTTTTCTGCTCTTGAGAAGGTCTTGCCCTTGAAATCAAGGCAATTGCAGAAGCCTGAGCGACAATACAGAGAAAAATCAATATAGAATAGCTATAATATAGTAAGGTTCCCATAAAAATTTATACTTTTCTAATTTCCTATTCTTTTAGTATAGTCCAAAAAAATCCTTTTGTCCATTGAAATAAGTCTGTTTCTTCTATATACTCTCTACTATGGCAAAGACAGTTGACGATAAAAAAATCATCTATACTATGGATCGCGTTTCACGTGCTTATGGAACAAAAGTTGTATTAAAAGATATAAGTATTTCCTATTACTACGGTGCAAAAATAGGTGTAATAGGTGAAAACGGAGCCGGTAAATCTTCACTTTTTAAAATTTTAGCTGGAGTTGATAAGGATTTTACAGGGGAAACTATCATCTCCCCAGGTTATTCTTTAGGTTATCTTGAACAGGAACCCATCTTGGAAGCCGGTAAAAGTGTAAAGGAAATTGTCATGGAAGGGGTAAAGCCTATAACTGACCTTTTAGCAGAATTTGACAAGGTAAACGAAGCTTTTGGTGACCCTGATGCTGATTTTGACAAACTTTGTGCTCGTCAAGCTGAACTTCAGGAAAAACTTGATGCCGCTGACGCCTGGAATTTGGATGCAAACTTAGAGCTTGCAATGGATGCCCTCCGTTGCCCTCCCGCAGACCAAATTGTAGATGTTCTTTCTGGAGGAGAGCGGAGGCGCGTTGCCTTGTGTCGCCTGCTTTTGCAACAGCCGGACATCCTTCTTTTAGACGAACCGACCAACCACCTTGATGCAGAGACTGTAGCTTGGCTTGAACGCCACTTGCAATCTTACAAGGGAACTGTTATAGCAATTACCCACGATCGCTACTTCTTGGACAACGTAGCAGGCTGGATTTTGGAGATGGACAGGGGTCAAGGCTATCCTTTTAAGGGCAACTATTCAGCCTGGCTTGAAGCAAAGGAAAAGAGGTTGGCTCTAGAAGAAAAACAGGCTTCTGCAAGGCAAAAGCAGATGCAGGAAGAGCTTGAATGGATTCACGCAGGTGCTAAGGGAAGGCAAGCAAAGCACAAGGAGCACATCACAAAATATGAGCAGTTGCTTGCAGAAGAGGCTAAGCGGGTTACACTTAAAGACAGCCAGATTTCAATTCCTGCAGGTCCCCGCTTAGGTAGCATGGTTTTAGATGCAGAAAAACTTACAAAGTCATTTGACGACCGCATTCTTTTTGAAAACTTAGACTTCCATATTCCAGCTGGTGCTGTAGTTGGCATTGTTGGTCCTAACGGAGCTGGAAAAACCACACTATTTAAAATGCTTGCAACAGCTGCAGGGCAAAAAGTTCTTTTGCCAAGCGGTGACTACGGCGAAGAAAAAGCTGATTCAGGAAGTATAAAAGTTGGCGAAACTGTCAAGCTAGTTTACGTTGATCAGATGAGGGGAAAACTTGACCCTAACAAAACAGTTTGGGAAACCTTAAGCGATGGGTTAGACCTTGTAAAATTGGGTGCTGTAGACGAAAAGGGCCGACCAATAAACGGTGCAGTCCGCGAAGTAAACAGCAGGGCCTATTGTTCCTGGTTTAACTTTAACGGACCTGAACAGAATAAAAAAGTAAGTGTTCTTTCTGGCGGAGAAAAAAACAGGCTTAACATGGGCATGATGTTCAAAGAAGCAGGCAATGTTCTTCTTCTTGACGAACCGACTAACGATCTTGACATAACAACCACCCGCTCTTTAGAGGAAGCTATAAATTCTTTTGCGGGTGTCGTTCTTGTAATCAGCCATGACCGCTACTTTCTTGACAGAATTTGCACCCACATTCTTGCCTTTGAGAACAACAGCGAAGTCAAATGGTTTGAGGGCAACTGGTCCGAATACGCTGAATGGAGAAAGAAGATGTTAGGCGATGACGCTGACCGCCCGCACAAAACAATGTACCGCAAATTGGTCCGGAGCTAAAAAATGAAAGTACCACAGTCAAAAATAGCTGCCAAACTGATAGCTTTAGATTTAGACGATACCTTGCTAGACGAGAACACCCGCATTTCTGACAAGAACACGGAGGTTTTGCAGCAGGCTGCACAAAGGGGAATCTATGTGGTTATATGTTCAGGCAGGGCAGAAGAGGCAATTCTCCCCTACGTGCGCCGCCTTAACATTGCTGGAAGTCAGGCAGGCCGGTATATAATTGCGATAAACGGTTGCTCTGTTTTTGACTTACATACCAGACAGCAGATTTACAAGTGCAATGTTTCTGGGGACATTTTAAAAGCCGCCAATGCTGAAGCTGAAGAAATGGGCTTAAAAACAGAAGTCTATTCCCCGGGAACAATATACTATCAGGAAGAGACTGAATGGACACGAAAAGACGTAGACCTTTGCAAACTGCGGGGGTTTGTTGTATCTGAATATGAAGAATTTCTGAACAAAGGCTTTCCCAAGATGCTTATCCCCGGGGAACCAGAAAAACTTCAAGTTCTTCAGGCAAGGCTGAAAAAAATGTTTGCTAGCAAAGCGGTTGTTTTTACTAGCAAGCCATATTTTTTGGAAGTTCTTCCGCCAAATTGCGGCAAGGGGGAAGCCATAACTTGGCTTGCAAAACACATAGGCATTCCGCAAGCCTCAACAATGGGATTTGGGGACAGCATGAATGACGAGAGCATGTTGCGCCTTTGCGGAACAGGGGTTTGTATGTGCAACGGTTTGGATGCAATGAAAGAAGTTGCAGACTTTGTAACAGAAAAAGACAACTGTTCATCTGGTGTCGGGCACTTTATAGAAAAATATGTCTTGTAAAGCTTGGAATGAAGATTAAAGCTGACTTCCACATACATTCCTGTTCAAGCCCTGAATGTGACGCATTTTTAACCCCAAAGACAATAGTTTCCCGCCTTGTGCAAAAGGGGGTTAAACTTGCAGCCCTCACAGATTTAAATACAGGCGCCAACTTACCAGCCTTCAATTTTCTTTGCAAACAAGAGGGCATTCACCCCCTCTTTGGCATTGAAGCCCAAACAGCAGAAGAAGTCCGTATTTTAGTTATTTTTAATAACATGGAAACAGCCTTTGAACTAGGGCAAATTTGGTACAATCTCCTTCCAAACATAAGTAACTTGCCGGAAGAAAAGGGCTTTCAGTATTACGTCAACGAAGATGGCTCTATTATTGGGGAACTTAGAAAATACTTAGCAGCTTCTTGCCCCATAACATTACAAGAACTAGTAGAGCAAGCCCTGCAGAATAAAGCTCTGCTTATCCCCTGCAATATAGACATATTTCCCTTTTTTGAAAAAATCAGGGGAGGTCCCTTAGAAAACTTCAAGTGGGATGCAGTTTTAGTCAGCAGTAAAAATCATATAGAAGAATGCAAAAAAAAGTATGGCATCTCCTGCCCCATACTGACTTCATCAAATGCCCGTCTTGCAGATGAGATTGCAAATGAAACGGTTGATATTGACATAGGAAATCTTTCTATGACAGATTCTTTAGGGCTGACAAGCATTGAAAGTGTAAAAGCCGGTCTAAACAGTGTTTGCATAAAAGCATAAATATGCTATAGTAAAAAAATGGACTATGAAAATTTTCAGGACTACGACATATCTCAAGGTACAAGTGAAAGGGAGCAGCTAAAGGAGCCCCCGAAATACAAGGTGATTTTTTTTAACGATGACTACACGACTATGGAATTCGTAGTATATGTGCTTCAAAAAGTATTTCATAAGGCAGAAGATGAAGCTCAAAAAATAATGCTCAAAGTTCATAAGTCAGGAAGTGCAATAGTTGGGGTTTACAGCTACGATATTGCAAAAACAAGAAGTGAAATGACAGTCAGCCTGGCTCGCAGTCAGGGCTACCCCTTGCGCTGTCAAATTCAGGCCGAATAAGGAAATTAGAAGAGATGGATTTTTCAAAAGACCTAGAGGATATGGTAAACGAAACATTCAAGGAAGCTGCAAGCCGTAACTACGAGTTTGTAAGCCCTGAGCATTTGTTGCGTACCGCCTTGCACTATAACATTATAATAGATTTACTCATGGACTGCGGGGCCAATGTCATAGGAATAAATGACGATCTTGAAAAGTATTTAAGCGAAAATATTCCCATAATAATTCCTTCAGCAGACGGCGAACCCCACGAACCCATTCCAACAGTGGGCTTTGAAGAGATTCTAAAGGAAACGTCCATGCACTGTATTTCTTCGGGGAAAGATGATATAGATTTTCCTGACGTCTTAGTCTCAATGTACGATGCTGAAAACTCATACTGTTCCTATGTCCTTAAAAAAAATGGAATAGACCGCCTGTCCCTTCTTGATGCGGTAACAGAAGATGACTTTATTCAAGATTCACTAGGGGCGGCAGAAATGTTAGGGGAAGATTTCTTTCCCTTTGGCAACACTAGTGAAAAAACTTCACTAGAAACTTACACAGAAGACCTGACCCAAAAAGCCAGAGAAGGAAAACTTGACGCTTTAGTGGGAAGAGAAGAAGAGCTTGAGCGGACAATTCAAATACTTTGCCGCCGCAAAAAGAATAATCCCCTGCACACAGGAGATGCAGGTGTTGGAAAAACAGCCATTACAGAAGGCTTAGCCCAAAGAATTGTAGAAGGAAAAGTTCCTCCATTTTTAAAGGATTTTTCAATTTATTCCTTAAGCATGGGGGGCATGATTGCAGGAACAAAGTTCCGTGGGGAATTTGAAGAAAGACTAAAAAAAGTTACAAGTGAACTTGCACAAAAAGAAAAAGCAATTCTTTTTATAGACGAAATCCACACACTGATTGGGGCTGGTAGCGGTGGAAACAGCGCCTTGGATGCAGCAAACATTTTAAAACCCCTGCTGACATCAGGAAATATAAGGTGCATAGGGTCTACAACCTTTGAAGAATACACAAAAATATTTGAAAAAGACAGGGCCCTTGCCCGCCGCTTTCAAAAGGTAGATATTGCAGAGCCTAGTTCAGACGAATGCCTTAAAATACTAAAGGGGCTTTGCCCAAAATACTCTGACTTTCATAAAGTTTCCTATACAGCAGAATCCCTAAAGGCTGCGGTAGAAATTTCTGTCCGCTTTCTTCCAGACAGAAGACTGCCAGACAAAGCCATAGACTTAATAGATGAGGCTGGCTCTTACCTAAAACTTCACAATAGCGAAACTAAAGGAAGGCCTACTGTTACCGAAGAAACAATCAGGACTGTCGCCTCAAAAATAGCAAGGGTTCCGCTAGAAAGCATAAAAGAGGACGACAGGGAAAAACTTTCAAAACTTGAAGAAACCCTGTCTGTTTCAGTCTTTGGCCAGGAAGAAGCTGTAAAGGCTGTTTCTATGGCGGTAAAAAAAGCAAGGGCAGGTTTTAGGAATCCTGAAAAGCCAGAGGGAATTTTCCTCTTTGTGGGACCTACAGGTGTTGGCAAAACCGAACTTGCAAAAGTGCTTGCTTCTACCCTTAACGAAACCTTGCAGCGTTACGACATGAGTGAATATCAGGAAAAGCATACTGTCAGCCGCTTGATTGGCTCACCTCCAGGCTATGTCGGTTTTGAAGAAGGTGGAATTCTTACAAGTGCAGTCAGAAAAAATCCCCACTCTGTAATTCTCTTTGACGAGATAGAAAAGGCCCATAGCGATATCTACAATATAATGTTGCAAATCATGGACTACGGGCTTCTTACAGACAGTCAGGGTAAAAAAGCTGATTTTAAAAACTGCATAATAATAATGACAAGCAACGCTGGTGCCCGCGACATGGAAAAAGGAAGCGTGGGCTTTGCATCAGAAAATAAGAGCGGTAACAAGGAAGACAGGGCAACACTAAAATCCGCAGTGGAAAAAGAATTCTCACCGGAATTCCGTAACAGGCTTGACGCAATAATACCGTTTGATCATTTGGACAAAAATATAACTGTTGATATAGTGTCAAAACAAATAAAAAAAGTTTCTGACCGCCTTAAAGAAAAGAAAGTAAAAATAAAGGCAAGCAAAAAGGCCTTGAACTTTATTGCAGAAAAGGGGTATAGCAGAGAATTTGGGGCAAGAAACATTGAACGCACAGTAGAAGACCTTGTCGTTTCTCCCCTAGTAGATACAATCCTCTTTGGAACCTTAAGCGGTGGCGGCACTATTACAGTTGACGTAGAAGATGAAAAAATAAAATTCGACTGTAAGCCTAGCTCCAAAAAGAAGGCTGAAAAAAATGCAAAGTGAAGAAGATAGACTGCCACGGGAAAAAGACGGTAGCATAAATTTAAAAACCCTAGCAAAAGACAGAATCTGGAAAGATGAAATACTCACCTTTCCAGACCCAAAAAATCATAGGGGAATATGTGCTATAACAGAGGAAATGCCCCTGCACCTCTTGTATTCAGCCTATATGCAGGGGATTTTCCCCTGGTTTTGCGAAGACGAAGGAGAGCCCGTAATTTGGTACAGCCCTGAGCCCCGCTTTTGTATATTCAAGGAGAACTTTCACGTTCCCAAAAGTATTTCCCGCTTTTTAAAGCACACACCTTACACCTATACAATAGACAAGTGCTTTACAAGAGTAATGGAAGAATGTCGCGATATGCAAAGGGCAGGCCAAAGCGGAACATGGATTGGGCCAAAGATGATAGAAACATACACAGCCTTACACAAGGCCGGCTACGCACATAGCGTGGAAGTCTGGCAAGAAGGTGAGCTTGTGGGCGGTTTTTACGGGGAACTTTTTGGTTCAATTTTTTGTGGGGAAAGT
>CAJOQA010000081.1 GCA_905236465.1 uncultured Treponema sp. | reverse complement strand
TCTGCGGTTGTGGCCCATGAGCCTAATCCCACAGTTCCTGCGATAAACTTCTTTGGAATATTTGACTTAGGTTGATTAACTGTAGTCTTTACACTTTTATCGCTCTTGTTCATTGCATACATCTGCTGAACATAGTAGTTAGGTGTAACATAAGAAGTTTTGTCATTGAACCAAATTGCATCAGGGAACCACTGTGTCATTCCGTCTCTAGCAAAAAGTGGAGCATAAGAAGCAAGTTCTACAATGTCACCGTTACGTTCAAGACTTGTCATATAAGCAGCTTCACATAGGGCTGCATACAATGAATTGTGGCGGCCGGAATCCCATGCGGCATACTCACCTACAAAAACCTTTGGCTGATTATCTCCGCGTGGATAGAATTTTGTATCGTCATAGCGACTAGTGTTTGAAAGGAACCATTCGGCTGGGTTGTAGTAGTGTTCGTCTATAAGATCAGTAATCTCTGCAGTCTTCTTGTTTTTCTGCCACTCACGCACACGGTTCCAAGCATTATGGAAGTTTACGTCATTATAAGTAAAGCCAGAAGAGATGATTGTTTTTATAGCCGGGTACTTTGCCTTTACTTTACTTGAGATATAGAGGAAGCGGTCAAGATAGTCCGCACCACAGTCTTCGTTACCGATACCAACATAAGTCAGCTTAAATGGCTCTGGATGCCCTGCATCAGCCCTGACTTTTCCCCACTTACTGTCGGCAGGACCGGTAGCCCATTCAATCATATCAAGAATATCGTTAGCGTACCAAGCATAATCAGGATCACGCTCACCGTCATGGCTCATACCAACACTCATAACAGGCAAGGGCTCGGCACCAATATCTTCGCAAAAGCGGAAATACTCATAAAAACCAAGACCCATTGTCTGGTTATAGCCCCAAAAGTTTGGTGTCTCTTTACGCGCTTCTACAGGTCCAACAGAATTCTTCCATTGGTAGCGGTCAGCAAGTTTGTGACCATGAACTATACAACCACCTGGGAAGCGAACAAAGCCAGGATGCAAAGCCTCTAGACGCTCTGCTAAGTCCTTTCTAAGACCATTAGGCTCATTCTTGTAAATATCAGCACGGAAAAGGGAAACAAAGTCCATATCAAGCTCACCAGCCTGATCCACGAAAAGACCAAGGCTTCCGTTATCCGTTGTCTTTACGGGAACAACAGTAAACTCATACTTTTTCCATTCCTTGCCGATTCCCTCTATTTTTGTCTCAAAAACTTTCTTTCCCTCGCCTGCTGTAACTGTGACAGACTTTACAGAACCGTCCTTTGACCTTAAATAAACAGAACCAGGATATTTTTTTCCTTCTTCAAAATACATACCCCGTAAACCGGAGTTCACGATTCCATCACCTGCGGATTTTGCCTCAAGATGGCCATGAAGAAGATTGTTTGAATTAAGGGGATCATCTTTTTTTACACGGAATTTTGTCTTCTTTGCAGCCTTTCCCTTAATAGTCTGAATCTTCCAACCATCAGTGCGGGAAAGCTCAAAGGATCTATTCCTTACCATCTCGCCATAAATTCCACCATCAGCAGAATAGTTGATATCCTCAAAAAATATACCGTACAAATTGGGGCTTACTTCTGTTTTTGCGGCTGAAAAATCAGCAGAAACCGTAGCCTGGCCAAAAACAGCAGTTCCCATTGCAGCAGTAAGGATAGCCGACAAAGCAATGACTTTTCTGTTGTTCATGTTTCCTCCTTATTCATTATTTCAAAAAAACATGATATATAATAATAAAGTATGTTTCTATACTTCTATAATGGGGCATAAATTGCTACTTGTCAAGGATTTTTTTTAATTTTTTTTGATTTATAATAATTTTTATTGATATAGGCCCCAAAAAACTGAAGTCTTTCGAGGCTCACATAATCTATTTTTGTGTTGCCTGATATAGGGGCATTACTTTTTCTGAGACAGAAGTTAAATTCTTTATACGGGAATCGTTGGAGGGGTGTGTTGAAAGTATTTCTGGCACTTGACTTGATGATAAAGAATTCATCTTATTCCAAACACTCACAGCCTCTTTTGGATTATAGCCTGCGCGGGCCATCAGCTCTGTTCCCATGTTGTCTGCTTCGGTCTCACATTCCCTGCTAAAGGGAAGCGTAACCCCATACTGCATTCCCAAAGCCAATACCTGTTGTCCTGTCTGGCTAAGACCTGTGACTTTTGAAACTGCGGAAAGCCCCAACTGCTGAACCACCTGCTTGCTAGACTGTTCCCTGCTGTGTTCCTTTAGTGCATGGGAAATTTCGTGTCCCATAACGGCAGCAAGCTCCCCGTCAGTAAGAGAAAGGGAATTTATGATGCCTGTGTAAACAACAATTTTACCGCCAGGCATGCACCAGGCATTTACCGTGTCATCAGTAATTACATTAACCTGCCAGTCCCAACTTTTAGCATCGCTTCTAAAGGTATCAGCCTTTGCGATAAGCTTTTGTGCAATTGTGTTTACCCTGTTGTAAAGGCTTTGATCTGTATTTAAAGTCCCGTTAGCTTTTGCCTCAGACAAGACCTGCTCATATTCTTCTGCCGCAGCTTTATTCATATCGCTTTCAGAAACAAGCATGAACTGTTCCCTGTCTGCCCCGACGCTACCACTAGAAGTGGTGCTTGACTTTCCCAACAGCTTATTCCAAAAGCCCTTTGCGCTAACCGGTAGTGCAAGAAGGGAGACAAAAAATAAAAAAACGGAAATTTTATGGATACTTTTCATAAGCCAATGATAGCACCATTTTTTTTCTTTGTAAACAAGTGAAAATCAGCCTTTTTCCTATACTATTGAAGAAAAAAGATTTTTTTTATACTATAATTAGGAACAAAAAAGTATTTTGGAGGATTTTTATGAAGAAAGTATTTTCACTTGTGTCACTTCTGCTCGTTATGGCAGTACTATCGCTTTCTCTAATTTCATGCGGAAACGAAAAGGTAAACAGAGCTTACAATGCCGCTGTAAAACTGGACAAGGAAGTTAAGAAGGATAATCCTGACACAAACCTTGTGATAAGTCTTGGAAAAGAATACATATCAGCCCTTTCAGAATTAAATCAGCAGGAAAGGGATGAACTGGTTTTAAAGCTAGAAAAAAAAGGGCTTAGTTCTTATGCAGACATAGCAAGGCTTGATATCAATGCTGCTAAAAAAGTTGTATCTGCTTTAGGGGGAGCTTCAACCAGCCTTATAAACGGTTTGCTGAACGCCGCGGCAAAAGGGCTTGAGAACTTTGATGCAGATGAATTTTCAAGACAAGTTGAAGATGCTGCTGACGATGTAACAGATTTTCTAAATAATTTAGACACAAATTTCTAAAAAAAAGTCATGTTGAGAAATACGTTTTCCCAACATGACTTTTACTAACCGCAAAGAAAATGCTCTAATTAGTAGCTAAAGGGATTTTCGTCCTTGTAAAGCATACCTTTTGGCTGGTTAAAGGCTATGTCTTCAATGCCAAGATATTGGAACACTGTATACAAGGCCTTTCCTACATGGCTAAAGGCAACTGCACCATGGTGGGGGTAGTTCTTGCTGATAAGAACATGGCGGTAGAACCTGCCCATCTCAGGAATAGCAAACACACCAATTCCACCAAAAGAATGTGTTGCAACAGGAAGAATTTCACCCTGAGCAATATAAGCCTTAAGTTTTGTATCTGCACTTGACTGCAAGCGGAAGAAGGTAATCTTGCTGGCAGCAATGTCTCCCTCAAGGGTACCACGTGTAAAGTCTGGTGTGCCACCGTTTTCAAGCAGGCGGTTCTGAATAAGCTGGAATTTAACTCCAGGCTTTGTCTTCTTTTCAAGCCGGCAGAAGGGGGTGTTTCCGCAGTGGAATGCCATAAATGTATCTTCCAAAGTATATGGGTAGCTGAACTTGCCCTTGATATCTGATTCGTAGATATCTTTTGGAACAGAGTTATTGATATCAAGAAGTGTAACGCTTTCGCCAGAGACACAGGTTCCTATGTATTCAGAAATAGCGCCAAAGATATCAACTTCGCAAGCAACAGGAATACCACGGCTTGCAAGACGGCTATTTACATAGCAAGGTTCAAAGCCAAATTCTTTTGGGAATGCGGGCCAACACTTGTCAGCAAAGACAACATAATCTCTGCTTCCCTTGTGCTTTTCTGCCCAATCAAGAAGGGTAAGTTCAAACTGTGCCATGCGGGGTAACATTTCAGGATAATTGTTTCCATCCATACCCAGCTCCTCAGCCATATCTTTTGCAACTTCTGCAATACGGGCATCATCCTTGTGTTCACGGTAAGAAACAAGCAAATCGAGCTCTGAATTCTCTTCAATTTCAACGCCAATGTCGTACAAGCCCTTAATTGGTGCGTTACATGCAAAGAAGTCCTGTGGACGTGGACCAAATGTAATAATTTTAAGTCCTTTAAGACCAAGAATTGTTCTGGCAACAGGAACAAAGTCTTCTATCATCTTTGCAATATCTTCTGCCGTTCCTACAGGATACTCAGGAATAACAGCTGGTATATGACGAAGGTTGAGGTTGTATGAACAGTTGAGCATTCCGCAATATGCATCTCCGCGACCATTTATTAAATCTTTTCCACTTTCTTCCGCAGCGGCAACAAACATGCAAGGTCCGTCAAACTTTTGGGCAATCTGGGTTTCCGGAGTTTCAGGACCAAAATTTCCTAAGAAAACAACAAGGGCATTGCAACCAGCAGCTTTTACTTCGTCTACAGCTTTAAGCATGTCCTTTTCATTTTCTACTGTCGTTTTTGCCTCGTACAATTGTCCCTTGTAGGCTTGTACAATTGCAGCTCTGCGTTTTTCTGATAAAGAGATAACAAAGCAGTCACGGCTGACTGCAATGATTCCAAGCTTTACTTCAGGAATATTCTGAATTTTGGTTAACATATAAATAACCTCCTTAAAATTAGAAGCACCATAAAGGCACATAAAATATCAGTATAAGTCTCTTAAGTATTTTTGTCAAAATAAATCTTGAGTTTCCTCTTAGTTAAGGCAACTCAAATCAATATTGCCTCCTGTAAGACCAACATAGGCTCCTAATTTTGCCTCTGCTGAAGAAGGATGAGCTAAAAGCCATTTGTTTTTTGCCCACAACATTTTGTCTTCGTTGTTTTTTACACTACTATCTGGCTTTGCAGTATTTGTGTCTTTTGGCAAAACAATAACTACACGGAAGCCAGAAGCAATATCATCACCGTGAACATCACAACAAGGAGCATAGTGCAAGGTTGTTTCATAAACCTGCACTACAGTTCCCGCTGGAACCCTAAATGCCTTTGTGCATTTGCTGGAAATTCTTCCATTATGGATGTCACTTACGCTGGCAAGAAGCAAAATCATATCCCTTGAAGGAATATTAAGCTCACTGCCCCTGTGATATTCAAAACAGTTTAACTTCGTGTTAAAGCCGTTGCAGTAACCTAACTGAATAGGCATTCCCCCATAAGCGTTAAGGCTAAATTCTTTTGCTATAGAAAGAACTTCTAAATTTGAATCTGTTGGTTCATAAACTACAGAATCAAGTGGCAAAGGTGTTTTTTCTTCTAGTACAGAAAGAAGTTCCTTTGTATCATAGCCTTCAAGAACCTTTCCGTAGCGTAAAAAATCATTAGAAAATACACTTTGGATTTTTAATTTCATTTTTGCATACCTCTAATTTTTTTATAAAATTACCAAGCTGCAAGAGCCTTATAAGAATCTTTTAAAGCAGGATATAGCTGAGTATACATCTTATAGTACTTTTCATATTCAGC
>CAJOQA010000080.1 GCA_905236465.1 uncultured Treponema sp. | reverse complement strand
GGCAATTTTTTCAGCATTCCGAGTTTCCTTTTCTACCCGCTCTGAAATTGTATCTATTCCCTGCAAGACAAGGAAGGCATCAAAGGGGTTAAAGAGGTAGGGGGTTGCAAAGGTATTGTCCACAATGAGGGGGATTCCGTGCTTGTGGGCAAGAGCGGCTATAGCTTCCACATCCAAAAGCCTGGCGCCAGGGTTTGAGATGCTTTCTATAAAGATTGCTTTTGTGTCATCGTGAATGTTCTTTTCCCATTCATCTAGACCGCTGTCATGGTCAACAAGATCGAACTGTATGCCAAGGGCAGGAAAGACGTCTGCCTGCAAGTCAAAAGTTCCGCCGTATATCTGCTTAGTGGAAAGAACCCTGCCGCTACCACCTGTAGCAGCCAGAATGGAATAGCTTACCGCAGCCATGCCGGATGCAAGACCTACCGCTGCTACGCCCCCATCAAGGGCAGCAACCCTTGCTCCTGATTTCCAAAAGCTTGTCCTGGATATCTGCGCGGGTAAAGGAATCTAGGGCTCCCATGGGCTCATCTAAAAGAAGCAAGTCTGGGTCGTTTATAAGGGCACGGGCAATTGCAACCCTTTGCGCCATTCCTCCGCTTATCTGGTGGGGATAGGATTTTTCAAAACCTTCAAGCCCTACAAGGGAAATAAAGTGCGAAATCCGGTCCTTATTTTCCTTGTAGACATGGCGGGCCTTAAGTCCAAAGGCTATATTATCTTCTACGGTAAGCCACTGGAATAGCCCCTCTTTCTGAAATACATACCCCCGTGACGGAGAAGGTCCATCTATGCTACGGCCGTTGAGCACAAGGCTTCCTGACTGGGGCTTATCAAGGGCAGAAATCAGGCTGAAAAGAATTGCCATTACTATAATTGCCGCAAAGACCTTATAGTAGGCGCTCCAAACTTTGGAAAGGTTTATATAGTAGCCAAGACCGCCAGGCTGCCCCATCATCTCCGCCATAACAAGTGTGGTGAAAGCAAAGGCGCAGGCCGTGTTTATGCCGGTAAAAATCTGCGGCATTGCATGGGGAATAGCAACTCGGAAAACCAATACGGGAGTTCCGCCAATTTCGTCAACACCAATTTTCTTTCCTTTTAAATCCTGTACGGTCCGGATATCTGAGTCAGGGCGCACAACAAACTTTATACAGCCGTTATGAAGACCATCGACAACCTTTACATGGACACCTTCTTCTATTGAAGGGAAAAACTGGAAGTCCCCGTTAACAATGGGGATAGTTCCGTTGTTAAGACCAATCTTGCGGGTCTCCGTATCTGCAGAAATAAGGGTAACGTCAAATCCTTCCTCCGCAAAGAAGCCCTTTTCATAGGCTATATAGATGGGGGCACCGCAGAGAGAGCCGTCCTTACCAGGAATGTTGATTTTACCAAATTTAAAAGTACCGTTGCTTTCTGCTGTTTTAGTCTTTGAGCAGGAAACAAGGGCTAGTGCTGTAAAAGCAAAGCTAGCAAGTGCCACCGCAATTCTTCTTTCTTTCATTTTAAAATTCCTATGACTTTTATGAATTTCTCTCTCGACAAAAAACTAGGTAGCTCTATAGAGGCTACCAACTTTTAAAAAACTTTTTTAAGTCGCCCCTCCTTCATCTCATATCCTTCGTCAGCCTCATGGGCAAGAGCAGAATCATGCGTCACCATGATTACGGTCCCTCCCTCCTTTGCCTGATTTTTTAGAACAGCAATCAGGACATCAACGTTCTTACTGTCAAGGTCATTTGTAGGCTCATCCGCAAGCAACAGTGCCGGTTTGTTTACAAGGGCCCTTGCTGCCACAACACGTTTTATTTCACCTCCTGAAAGATTTTCAGGGTAGAAGGAAGAAAGCCCTTCTATTCCAAACTTCAAAAGAAGATTTTCTGCTTCCGCATCAGGATTTCCCTTTCTTTTTGCAAGATAAAATGGGAGCCTCACGTTGTCAAAAACAGTAAGGTTTGAAAGCAAACTGTAGCCCTGCGGAATAAAGCCGACACTTTTGTTCCTTAGGGAAGAAACCTTTTTATCAGTCAAGAGTGAAAGGTCATTTCCGTCAATAAGAACCTGACCTGACGTTGGCAAAAGAAGTCCTGCTATCAGATTCAATAGGGAACTTTTTCCACTTCCTGACTGTCCCGTTATGCTTACAAAAGTCCCAGATTCCACAGTAAGGATGACATCATCAAGCGCAAGGATATTTCTTCCCCTGCTTCTATATTCTTTTCTAAGATTTCTTGTCTCAAGCAAAGCCATCATTCACCCTCCCTAAAAGAAAGATACACTTCCCGCCTGCCCAATCTGATTGCGGCATGAAGAGACGCCAAGGTTCCCAGAACAAGGGAAAGCAACACCGCAGCACTGACAAGAGCAGCTTCTGTAAGCACTATAAAAGAAAGCCTTTTACCTGTAGCCCCAATAAGCCGTAGGGTAGAAAATTCCTTTTTGCGCTCATGGCAGAAAGGGAGAAGACAATGACTAGCATTATAAGAGAGGCAAGAAAGAAAAAAGACGTAAAGGCAAAAAGAAATGCACTGAATGTATTCAAGGGATCCATGCCTTTTATAAATGTAAGCCCCTGATCCTTAGCCGCGTTGAACATAAAGGAAAGTGTCTTCATGTTTGCAAAGACAGCCTGATCTAGTCCTGTTCCGGTCCTTTCAAGTTGGGCTACAACAGGATAATCCTTACCGAAAAATTCTAGTGACTTTTTTTCATCAACAGAGATGTCACTTCCTACCACAAGCTCATCATCACGCACAGACTTACCGTAGACTTTTGGAATCCAGGGCTGAACTGAAAAATCAGTAGTAGGGTCAAAACCAATCAGCTGTACAGGAATGGCACAACAGTCCTTGTCTAGGGAAACCAAAAAAAACTGAGAAGAAACTTTTTTAACTCCGCGTACATTTTTTATTCTAGATTCTATTTTTTTATCAAGATAGAAGTATGAGGGCTCCCCCCTAAGCAGAAGAGATTCCATTCCCTTGTCATAGCCAAGTGGCACAACCGTAAGGTCTGCCTCCATCCTAGACTTCATGCTAGAAAGGCCTTTACCCAAACTTGCAAGAAGGATTCCGTCTGCAAAGAAAATAAAAGAAATGAGAGCTGTTGCAATGACAAGACCACTTGTCCTGGCGAACTTTTTTCTTAAGTTCTTGACGGAAAGCGTGAATGTGTTCAAAGAATCATCTCTCATTTTTTTAACTCCATTATTCTCTTTTATGGGTTTACTATAGCAGAGGTGATTTTTCTTGTCTAATACGAAATTTTAATGAAAAAATATAAGGGAAAGCTATATACCCTTAAAATGTCAGTTCCTTATACAGGGTAAGGATATTTTGCCCCTCCGAATATGAATAGGTAACATTATCCATAAATTTTTTTGTCAGCAATATTCCAAGCCCCCCAATATCCCGTTCTTCTGCAGAAAGGGTAATATCAGGGTCTTCCCGTTCAAGGGGATTAAAAGGCTTTCCCCTATCCTTAAAAGTAATGGAAAGCTGAACCTTGCCTTCATTTTCCTTGCGGTCGCATAAAATTTCAACAGTCCCCTGTTCTGGGTGATAGGCATAGTGGGCAATGTTTATGTAGATTTCTTCTACTGCCAAATCAAGCTTGTTAAGCAAAGTTTTATCCACACCAGCAGGTAGCATTGAATGGATAAAATTGTTGACATTATCCATATTCTCGTCAGTTGCATCAAACACACAGGTCTTTACTTCATTCATATAACTTTCTCCTTATTTTAGCATGAACTCCAGCATGGTTATATCATCAAACTGCGGGGCAGCTCCAACAAAAGCATCTATATCTTTGCGGATATTTTCAAGTAAATCTTTTGAGGAATAGTCTTTCAGTTTGGTAACAGCGTGCAAGAGCCTTTCTTCGCCATAAAGTTCCTGACTTGCATTTGTAGCTTCAGTTACACCGTCTGTATAGACAAAGACCCTATCGCCTTTTTCTATATGAACCTGATGGTCAGTATATTTCATGTCAGGCATACCTGCTAACATTAAATTGGGCTTAACTTTTAAATATTCAGCTGTTCTCTGCTTGAAAATAAGAGGAGGATTGTGACCTGCGTTCGCAAAGGTGAGGATTCCGGTATTTAAATTCAAAAGGCCCATCCAGCAAGTAACAAAAAGACCTGCATCATTGCCTTCACAAAGCTGATTGTTCACCCGCTCAAAAACCTGGGCAGGACTTAAATTTTGCAAACCGACATTTTTTAGCAAGGTCTTTGCAACAACCATAAAAAGGGCTGCGGGAACACCCTTTCCGCTTACATCCCCAACTATAACCGCAAAGTTTTCTTTGTCTACCATAAAAAAATCATAGAAGTCACCGCCAACTTCCTTGGCAGGATCCATTGTAGCAAAAAGTTCAATTTCAGGGTGGTCAACGTACGGGGGAAAAATGCGGGGTAGCATATTGGCCTGAATCTGAGTGGCAACATTAAGTTCTGCCCCCAACCGCTCCTTTTCTGCCGTAGCATGGGTCAGCTTATCTATATACAGTTTCATTTCTATGCCCATCTTTTCTACAGAGCGGGCAAGTATTGCAAGCTCTCCCTTTCCCTTTACCTTCTTTATATTTTTAGAAATAGAGCCACCATGCTCCGCAAAGTGAGAAGTTTCATGTGTTACCAAAACCAAAGGATGAACTACATTCTTAAACAAAACAAGTATATACAAAAGCGTGAACACAATAGTAACGATTGTAGCCGGCACTATTGTTGTTTTTAAGTAGCGGGACTTAAAGGACCGGACCTCGCTCATGGGTTTTACCACACTGAGTATCGCGACTATCTTATCTTCAGAAGTTCTTACTGGAATAGAAGTTGTTACGTGCCCTCCTGTTTTATTGTAGACAAAGCGGATATAGGGCTTACCCTCTAGCATTACCTTGCGCAAGTTGTTTATGTAGTCCTCTCCGTACTTGGCAAGGGAGTTGACCTGCCCTAAAGGATAGGCTGTGCCATGCACCAAAGGATTTATTGTGTCATATATGTAAATGCGGGAAGTAAAATCCTCATTCGGGACAGTCACATAAATGTAGGCAAGGTCTGCCGTGTTTGTAAGTACTTTTAGCAAACGGTCGCTTTCTTTCCAAGCATCATCAGCTAAAGAACCATCCCTATAATCTTCTATCCGGTCACAATCAATGTAAGAAAGGGCTGTGTAGGCAACCTGCTGGGTAATGCTTTCGTACTGCTCCTCAAAAAGTTTTTTAAACACCTTGTAGCCTATCAGTGAAACCACCACACAAAGCAGGGCACAAACAAGGACCACAAAAAAAGGTAATTGTATAAGCAAGCTATGGAAATTTATTTTTTTATTTTTCTTCATACCTATACTATAATACAAAAATAAAAAATTAACAGTCTTTTTTTGAAATTTGCCTAGTGTACACTAGGCAAAGGAATGGACAAATTCCTTTGCGGCAAATCCTTCGCAAAAGCTCGGATTTGCCGCAAAAAAAATCAAGTTAAGGAAGAAAAAAAATAAAAGTTATGGCTTTAGAAATTTCAATAGTAGTCCCGTGCTTTAACGAGGAAGAAACTATTCCGATTTTTTATGAAGAAGCACTAAAGGTCTTAAAATCAATGAACATAAATTTTTTTGAATTTATCTTTGTTGATGACGGCTCCAGTGACAAAACACTTGACACGCTCCATGACCTTTCTGAAAAAGATACATCTGTCCGCTTCCTAAGTTTTAGTCGCAACTTTGGTAAAGAAGCAGCTTTATATGCAGGACTCTCAAAAGCAAGTGGCAAGTACAT
>CAJOQA010000079.1 GCA_905236465.1 uncultured Treponema sp. | reverse complement strand
CTCTTCTTCTATTTCTTCTTCCGCCGCCTGAACTAAAAGAGGGCGCAAGTCACTGCTAAAACAGTAGTTCCTGTAGTAAGCCCTGTTGTAAAAGAATTCAGCAGGATTTTTTACGTGATAATCCGTTAAGTCTAAAAGCCCGCGGTCAACTGCCATCAGGGCAAGCTCCGCATAGGGCAAGGGTTTGCCGTCAGAGCTAAGGGTCTTTATTTTAAGCTCAACATCATCGCCAGGATTATAGACGGTCTTGTTCGGGGTAACTTCAATTTTAAAAGTCCTTGAGTTACGGCTTACATTTATAGCGGTGACACCGTAGTAAGCCTTAGGTACATCGGATGAAGACTTTCTGTCTGAAAAAGAAGTCAGCCTTGCATAGACTACAGGGAAGGCTTCTTGACCTAAGCCATCGAGCTCGATCACAAAAGTTGGGGAATCAATTTTTATCAGCCTGCTGTTAAGAATTTTTTCCCTTTCTAAAGTCAACAGGTATGTTCCCGCAGGAAGTTCTGTTTGGGCTAGGATTTCTATTTTTTCGCCAACTTCATACTCATCCTTTGAAGGCAAGAGTTTTATTTCCTGGCTATCATTCTCATTATACCAAAGCCAATCTTTGCCGGTTACATAAAAAGATTTTTCGGTAATTACCTTGCGGCCATCAACATCAGTTGAAGAAAGGCGGATAAGGTAGGAGCCGCCTTTTTGCGGAGTATAAGAGAAAGTTCCAGAAATGTTTTTCTCATCTAAAGAAAGGTCCCTTTTTTCTTCAAGGATATCTTCTCTTTCATAGCGGTAGTAAACCTGACCGTTTGAATCGTTTATTTCTTGAATGCTCTTATAGTTTTCCCTAAAGACTTCAAGCGTAAATCTTTTGTCTTTGGGCAAAAGCGCGGGACTTGCTAAAATTTCATCCGGCGTGATGCAGGCATAATTGAAATCTATTTTTTTACCAGCGGATGCAAAGCCGTAGTTTTTCTTAGCGGAAGCAAGGCCAATGTAGAACTTTGAAGAATGGACTGTAGCCGAAGCAGAAGAACTTATAGTCTGATTGCCAGAATCCACAACCTGACATTCTAGGTTGTAAGAATAGGGCTTACCAGAAAGGCTTTCCCCTCCTGTTGTGGTAAGGGGAGAGACCTGCCCTTGGCTGTTGAGATTTCCCTTTTCCTTGGCGGAAATATAATCCTTTCCATCACTTCTAATGGGACCAAATGTCATGTCCTTAAAGTCTTCTTTTTTTGCCCTAAAGGAAACAGGTTGTCTGCTCCACCGCCAAGTGCAGCTACCATTGTCCAAAGCACCGCCACCTAAATAAGAAGCTGAAACCTTTGCGCTTAAGGCATCACCTGAATAGTAAAGGGTATCGGCTATTTCTGACGAAACTGCAAAGCGGACTTTTTCAAAGAACTGCACCTGTATGGCCTGACTTGCAGTCTGTTTTTCCCCATTGCAACTACGGGTATAGGTAATAGTGTAGGAACCCGGCTTAATATCAGAAGGCAGTTTTATCTGTGCCCAAGCAGTGCCTTGTTCAGAAAGCTGTCCGCTTTTCTTAAAGATTTCCTTTGCCTTCCTGCTAGAATTATCTGAAAGCTGCAGGGTATAAGATGACTCTTTGCCCTGAGGAATTGAATAAGTTCCACGGTAAAAGTTACGGTCAATCACCTTTAGGTTTACGCTTTCTCCAGGTTTATAAAGCCCTGAGTCCGTAAAAATAAAGGCCCTCATATTCTGATTGTTTATAGAAGACAATCCCGAAGAGCCATAATAAGAATCCGAGGCTTCAAAAATAGCGCGGTCATCTTTTGTTTTGGCCTCAACATACAAAGAGTAGTGGTCACAGAAGTAAGAATATTCCTGAGAAAAATCAATCTCTGCAATTCCAGAAGAATCTGTTTTTCCTGACGCGAAATTCTCATACATCTTCTTGATAATAAGGCTCTTGTCGTCATAGTCATAGGTTTTGCCATAACCTGTGTGCTCATCTTCATTTGGAATAAGTTTTATGTTTACTTCAGCATCCCTTACAGGCTCCCCTGTAGAAAGGCGGGTGACCTGAACTATAGCCTTGTCATTACTGTAATGGACGGAAATCCCCAAGTCCGTCAGCTGAATAATCTGAGTATTCCGTATTGTGTTTATGCGGGTCTCTTCATTATGCCAAGACCGCCAGGTGTACTGGTAGGAAACATTCGCGCTAAAGCGGACCGCCCCCCTGTAGTCCTGCCCCACTTTATCTAAGTAAGGCGACAAGTCAACAATTTGCGTAATTCTTTTATTCGTCTGAATTTTTTCAGGATCCAGCTTTACTGTATGAGATTTTTTTAAGCTTACCGAACCATCAGCATCTGTTAAGGGTTCTATAGTATAAGAAGAAGGGGCTTTTATGTTTTGAAAATAGAATTCTATCTTGGGGGAAGAAGAACTTTCCATAGCAATAAGACCTGAGTTCTTAAAGTTTACATAGGAAGCGGCATCCGGAACAGTAATCGTGTAAGTATAATCTTCTGAAAGAGGGCGGTTATAAACATCAGTTAAACCCTTGTTTATCTTTAGGGTATAAGAAGATTTATAATCAAATGGCAGACCGTGAATTACCAGAGTCCTTCCCCAAACACTTATGTTCTCGCCTGTCACCGGAGCAGGAGGTTCTGTGCTGATAAAAGTTGCAATTTGATTTTCGTCCCCAGTTTTTAAATCACTTGAAAAAGTTATCCTAACCGGCTTTTCATACTGACGACTTAGCCAGCGAGGATTATCCTCAAGGGAAAGAACTTTAAATTTTACCAAAGTGTGAAAACGCCTGCTCTGGTCACTTTTTGTGGCAAGGCAGTCAGTATCACTTTCAGCACCTTTTTTTAGTGTGACTACAAGATCCACATCTTCAGGGGGAAGCTGGTCCAGCTCAAGAAGAACGATTTTTTCTTCAGCCTGACTTGCCTTAAATGAATATGAGCCACCATTTGAATCTGAAACAGAAATGCTTTTGCTTACGTGTCCTGCTTTTACAGGGGAGTTAAAATAGACCCCTATTGATTTTGCAGACTTTGGAGGAACAGAAGATGTACCTGCAAAAGACTGTCCGTTTTTTGACCAGCCAGGAACAATATTTGTAAGCTTTAATTCTTCAGTCTCAAAAGAAAAAAGTAAGTTACCCGAAATCTGACTTCCGTCAAGAGCACTTAGTTTTGGATTAACTTTTATTGTATATTTTTTTTGTGGCAGGGCTTTTGATGAACTTTCAAAAGAAAGTATACTGCTCCCCTTCCATCTAAAAACTCCTTCGAGCGGGGGGTCAATAGAAAAGATATCAGATTTTTTTTGAACTTCTCCTAATGCCTGCAAAGCAACTACAGGTTTTGAAAATTGAACCTGTATGGCAGGATACTCTACACTAGAAGGAAGCTGCCCCTGGGGGGTAACATTCAAGACTTTGAAATCTTTGTCCGAAGCCGAAGCTGTCGCAGCTGTCAAGGCAAAAATCAAAGGAAAAAGACTGTTTTTTATATTCATCATAAGCTCCTTTTTATTCTAGGATTGTTATTTCTACACGGCGGTTTTTCGCCATGCCTTCTTTTGTTGAATTATCTGCAAGAGGACGGGTAGCCCCATACCCTTTACAAATAAATTTTTCTTCTGGAATTCCATACTGGGCAAGCATTTTTGCAACTGCAAAAGCACGCTCTTTTGAAAGCTGCATTTCACTTATCGGTTCATTAGTATCAGCAGTGTGGCCTGCTACTAAAAAAGACGAACTTTTTGCCTGTAGCAAAACTGAAGCAATATTTTTCAGCACTTCTTCTTGGCCTGGCAGAAGTTCCGCGCTGTCAGGAACAAAATTTAAGTTACTGATTGTAAGGCGGAGGCCAGAATCCGTTTGCTCTATAGGAATTTGAACATTTGTTTTTTTTGCTTCTTTGATAACAGCCTTGTGATCTACAGCAGGGGCATAATCTGTAAAAAGGGAAATGCTTCCCTTAAAAGCAACAGAAGAACCATCTTTGTAAAAATAAGTTTCATCAACTTCATCTCGAACAACAAGGGCAGCCCCTGTTTTTTTATTTATGTACATAGTTGCCTTATGGCTTCCTTCGGCGCGAACAAGGTCCGGATCTCCTTCTACATCTATGTTGTCCCCGCCATAACGGGTTGCCCAGTCAGCTTTTAAAAGAAGACAATCCTGCCCCTTATATTTTTCTTCTTTTACAAATGTGTACAGGGCTAGGAAGGGAATGTGGGTAAACACTCCCTTTTCCTTAGGGTCAACAACCCTTACAGCTTCCGCCGTCCAAGATTTTTCGCCTGCTGCCAGTGCTGGAAAAGAGCGGAAAGAAGGAAAGCCTTTATCCTCTAGCATTTGCATTTGTCCTTCAGAGGTCAGGATAAAAGATGCTGGGATTGCCTCGTTTATTTTTCCTTGGACACTTTGCCTGTTACGGCGGGTTTCCTGCCAAACATAAAAGTTTCCATCATAAAAGGTCTCTTTAGCAGAGGAATTCTTTTTTGTAATAAAAGACCTGACTTCCCTACTCCTTAAGCCGGTATACTTACCGTTGTCATAGCGGCGTAAGTCAGTACGCTCTGTATAGCAATAGTTGCCGGTTTGTGCATACAAAGGTACAAGAAAAAGCAGCCCCAATAGGCAGAGAATAATCCGTTGCAAAAAATGTTTTTTATTCATAGCCATAAGTATAACTTAAAAAACACTGAATGTCAGTATATGTTACAAACGGATGCTAGCATATAGTACAAAATCATGTGATTTGCTATAATGTCAATATGAAACGATTCAACACGACCGGCACATGCTACGAATACAAGCACTATATGGTGAACATCGATGAGCGGGTGCAGCAAATCAAAAAGATGGTTGACCAGGGCGACTATTTTTGCATAAACCGAGGCCGCCAGTACGGAAAGACCACCACATTGCGTTTTCTCAAAAAGGCTCTCGATTCGGAATATACGGTGTTTTCGATTAGTTTTGAGGGACTGGGAGATTCATCATTTGCGAGCCTTGAAGCGTGCGGAAAGGCATTTTTTGAAAAACTTTTGGATAGCGCGCAAGATAAAGAAGATGATTTTTTAGATTCAAAAGCACTCAATTTTCTAAAAAAAGTCGTGAAAGGCGGTTTTTTCGGAATAAAACTCACCGCAGAAAACATGAGCAAAGTCATTTCAGATTTTT
>CAJOQA010000078.1 GCA_905236465.1 uncultured Treponema sp. | reverse complement strand
AGTCAAAAGATACCCTTTCTGTTGCAGGTGATGACCTTAGATCTAGCGCAGAAGATACGTCGGCTTCCATTACAGAGATTATTTCAAATATTGACAGTATGGGAAACCGCATTACCAATCAGGCTGCGGGGGTTGAAGAAACAGCAGGGGCCGTGAACGAGATTGCAAGCAACATTCAGTCCCTTGACAAAATGATAGAAAGCCAGGCTGCTGGCGTAACACAGGCATCTGCTGCCGTAGAGGAAATGGTCGGCAACATTGCTACGGTAAACCAAAATGTGGAACGGATGGCTTCTGCCTTTGAATCCCTAAAGATTCAGGCTTCTGCCGGAGCGCAAAAGCAGCAGGGGGTCAACAAAAAGATAGAGAACATCCGCGATGAATCCAAGACCTTGCAAGATGCCAATAAGACAATAGCTCAGATTGCAAGTCAGACAAACCTCCTAGCCATGAACGCTGCCATAGAAGCTGCCCATGCAGGAAAGGCCGGCCAAGGTTTCAGCGTTGTTGCTGATGAAATCCGTAAACTTTCAGAAACATCTTCTTCCCAGTCCAAGAGAATTGGAGAGCAGCTGAAGAAAATTTCAACTTCAATAGACAGCATGGTTTCAGCATCCGTTGAATCCACACAGATGTTTGACAACGTTGCCTCCGGCATCCAAAGCACCGACCAGCTTGTAAAAGAAATAAAAAGTGCCATGGATGAGCAGTCAGAAGGCTCCAAGCAAATTTTTTCTGCCTTGCACGATATGAATGACAGTACCGCTGAAGTCCGCAGGGCTTCTTCTGAAATGTCAGCAGGAAACCAGGCTATTTTGGTTGAGGTCAGGAACCTTCAGGATTCAACTTTGGAAATGAAAGACAGCATGAAGGAAATGGCTGTCGGAGCAAGAAAGATAAACGAAACAGGCTCCACCCTTGTTGACATCACAAAGAAGATGAAGGAGTCAATCCAAAAAATAGGCAGCCAGATTGACCAGTTTAAAGTTTGACGGAGAAATAGGAAAAATGAAAACTTCTATAAAAATTGTATGTGTTTTATTATGTTTTTTTACTTTTGCCTTTTTTGCATCTTGTTCTTCTAAACATGACGAAAAGATACAGGTAGCCCTGCTTGTCGGTAACGAGGATACCTTTAGGATTGCTTACCGTGATGTTGTAAGGGATTTAGCTCAAAAAAGAGGTGTGGAATTAATAACCTATGCCGCAAACGATGATACTGCAATTCAAACAGATCAACTTAAAACTCTTTTGAACCAGGGAGTTCGCCACTTCGTAATCCTGCCTGTCAGCACTGATATAACAGGTCAGCTTTCTAGGCTTGTAGCTAGCTTCGATGCTTGCGCTGCTTTTTCCAATGTTGCGCCTACAGTAGCTGCCTTGAAGGCAAGCAGAAAACTCTTTTACGCTTCCTCTTTGGAAAGTTCTGCCGGTAACTTTCAGGCAAAAATGCTCGACAGCTATTTTTCTCAAAATCCCGGGAAACTTGAAGGCAAGACGATGAATGTCGTGATGTTCTACGGTGCCTATTCCCATTCTGCGCAAAAGTTCAGGCTGCAGGGGGTAATGGACGGCCTTAAAAGTTTAGGCTATCAGGTGAATGTTCTTGCAGCGGATTCTGCAAACTGGAGCCGTGACAATGCCAGACAGATGATGGACATATGGTATGACCGCTATGGTTCTAAAATAGATGCTGTTATAGCCCAAAATGATGATATGGCCTTAGGGGCTGCGGATGCCCTTATAGAAAAAGGCTTTTCTGCTTCTACCTTGGCAAAGGAACTTCCTGTTGTGGGAATTGACGCGATTGATGATGCCGTTAGGGCAGTAAATGCGGGAACCCTTTTGGGAACCGTAAAACAGGATGGGGCTATGCAGGCCCGTACAGCTTTTGAGCTTGTAATGCACTTTCAGAACGAGAAGGCTACCGGAGCTTTTTCCACAAGTGACGGGATTACAAGTATGACACAGCTTACCAACGAGCCTCCCGCAAGCGATTCTGCCGTGTTAAACCAGTGCTATGCAGTCCCCTTTGTTCCCATAACAAGTTTTTAGCGGTGCTCTTATTAAAAATTTGTATCTTGCAATAGAAACACTTTACAAAATATTTTAAATTATATATAATGCCCTAGCAACAAAGGAGTTAGCATATGTTTGCTGACTCCTTTTTTGTTATTTTCGGAGGTAAAAAATATGAAAACTCTAAAAAAGGGTTCTCTTGCCATTTTGGCTCTTGCAAGTCTTTTGACAATTGTTTCTTGTGGTAAAAAAACAGATACCAATGCTTCTGTTTCTGAATTAAAAACCGTTAATGTAATGGTTGAAGTTGAAGTTCAAAGCCTTGACCCTCAGCAGGCTACAGACGGAACTTCTTTTGAAGTTATAGCTGATTTTATGGACGGTCTTAAGCAGATGAACGCAGACGGTTCTACAAAAAATGCTTTGTGTGCAAATGAGACAGTTAGCGAGGACGGTCTTACTTATACATTTGTAATCAGAAGCGATGCCTACTGGTCAAACGGGGTACCCGTTACTGCTGATGACTTTGTTTACGGTTGGCAGCGTGCAGTAGACCCCAAAATTGCATCTGAGTATTCTTTTATGCTAAGCGATGTAGGTCAGGTAAAAAATGCAGCTCAGATTATAGAAGGAAAACTTCCAGTTACAGACCTTGGTGTAAGGGCTGTGGACGACAAAACTTTTGAAGTTCAGCTTGAAGGTCCTGTTTCTTTCTTTGAAAAGATTCTTTACTTCCCCACCTTCTACCCTGTAAACCGTGAATTCTGTGAAAAGTGCGGTGACACATTTGCTACTAGTGCAGACACAGTACTTAGCAATGGTGCCTTTGTAATGACCGATTACCAGCCAGCTGCCCTAAGCTTTTCTCTTGTAAAAAATGAAAAGTACTACGATTCAGAAAAAATTAAGATTGCAGGTCTTAACTATCAGGTCATAAAAGACAGCCAGCAGGCTTTGATGAGTTACCAGAACGGCGACCTTGATATAATTAAACTTGCAGGTGATCAAGTTGATCAGGTAAAAGATGATAGTGAATTCCTTACTGTAGGTGCAGGCTACCTTTGGTACATCAGCCCCATGATGCAGAAAGTACCAGAACTTGCAAATTTGAATTTGCGTATGGCATTAACTCATGCCTTGAACCGCCAGCAAATCGTTGATGATGTTGTAAAAGATGGTTCTTTGGCAACTTATACCGCAGTTCCAAGCCAATACGCATTCAGCGATTCAGGTGAGGACTTTACCCTCATTCAAAAGGAATTCCCCGAATACTGCGATGACAACGCAGAAAAGGCCCTTACCTATTACAACGCAGCTAAAGCAGAACTTGGCAAAGATACATTTGAGTTTGAGATGATTGTTGATGACACAACAATCCAGCAGAATGTTGCAGCTGTTATAAAAGAAGAACTTGAGACAACCCTGCCAGGGCTTAAGATAAACCTCCGTGTTGAACCCAAAAAGCAACGCGTTCAGGATATGCAGGATGGAACATTCCAGTTAGGCTTTACCCGCTGGGGACCAGACTATGCAGACCCAATGACCTACCTTGGAATGTGGGTTACAGACAATCCAAACAACTATGGCTTCTGGTCTAATGCAGAGTATGATGCCCTTATTGACAGATGCGTAAGGGGTGACTTGGCACAAAAGCCTGTCGAAAGATGGAGTACCCTTAAGCAAGCTGAAAAGTTAGTATTGCAGGATGCCGTAATCATCCCTGTCTATCAGCAGTCAGATGCCTGCATGGTAAAGGGCAATGTAAAGGGAATTGAATTCCATGCGGTAGCCCTTAACCGTGTATTCAAGAACACAACAAAAGAATAAGGGGTAGCTTTGCTACAGGCTTTCTGTGTGGGGGAGCTAATACCCCACACCTATTAGGAAAATTATTTTGAAAAAGTATATCTTAAAACGAATTCTTATTTCTCTTTTCACTCTTTTGGCAATAACGCTTTTGCTCTTTATCTTGTTGCAGTTAATGCCAGGTTCTCCCTTTAACGATGAAAAGCTTTCCGCAGACCAAAGGGCTTCCCTGTATGCAAAGTATGGCTTGGACAGGCCCCTTGTGATTCAGTTTTTTAAGTACGTGGCAAATATGTTCCGCGGGGATTTTGGCTTAAGCTATAACATCAGCAAAAATACCCCTATTTCAAACCTTATAGCCCAAAGGCTTCCCGTTAGCGCGCAGGTGGGCTTTCAGGCAGTTCTTGTCGGAGCCATCTTAGGCCTAATGCTTGGAATAATCGCGGCTGTTTGGCACGGAAAAATTTGGGACACGTTAAGCACCATTGTTTCAGTTTTAGGGGTTTCAATTCCAAGCTATGTTTTTGCCCTTGCGCTAAGCTACCAGTTTGGTTTTAAGATGCGACTTTTCCCCATGCTTTTTTCTTCAAAGCAGGCCCTTTATTCTTCTATATTACCCAGCATTTCTTTAAGCATGTTTACACTTGCTTCAATCGCCCGCTTTACCCGCACGGAGATGCTAGAGGCTTTAGGTAGCGAATATATGTTACTTGCAGAAAGCAAGGGCATTTACGGAATGAGACTGATTTTTACCCATGCCCTTCGCAATACCCTTATCCCCATAATCACGGTTTTAGCCCCCCTCATTGTAGACCTGATGACCGGCTCTTTAGTTGTAGAAAAAATCTTTGCCATACCTGGCGTTGGTTCCCTCTTGGTTACAGCCATTCAATCTAATGACTACAATGTAGTAATTAGTTTAAGCTTTATTTATTCAGCCCTTTACATAGGAATTATGCTGATTGTAGACCTCCTTTACGGAGTTATAGACCCCAGAATCAGACTCTCGGAGGCAGTTCATGAATAGTCCTGAACCTGCTGGATTTTATCCTGATGATTTTGAGCTTAAATCAGACACAAGCTCTGCACAAATAGATTCCAATTTTTCTTCCCTAAGCTATTGGACAGAAGTTCGTAAGCGTTTTTTTGCAAACAAGGGAGCTGTTGCCGCAGGAATTTTTATCATCCTGATTGTCCTATTGGCTTTTTTAGGACCAGGAATGAACCGTTATACCTATTCGGAACAAAACCTTGCTCAAAAAAACTATGCACCCCGCGTAAAAGTTTTACAAAAAATTCCTCTCTTTAACGGAGAAGAAAAATTAAAAACGACCACAGGCAGCAAAACAACAAACCTCTATCAAAAAAACGGAGACACAGACGTTTACTATTGGTTTGGTTCCGATACACTGGGAAGAGACATCTGGACCCGCACCTGGATGGGAACACGGGTTTCACTTTACATTTCAATTATCGCAGTTTTAATAGATATGATAATTGGACTGAGCTATGGACTTATTTCTGGTTATTTTGGCGGAATGATTGACAGTGTAATGCAGCGGATAAGCGAAATCGTAAACGGAATTCCCCGCCTTGTCATAGTAACCCTTTTGATGTTGGTCTTAAAGCCTGGCATCGCAACCATAATCTTTGCCCTTATGATAACTGAATGGATTGGAATGAGCCGCATTGCCCGGGCCCAGATGCTGAACCTGAAGGAAAGGGAATTCGTCCTTGCCAGCCGCACACTGGGGGCAAAAAACTTTTCAATTATTTTCCATGAGATTTTACCGAACATAGTGGGGCAGGTTATAACACAGACAATGTTTTCTATACCAACGGCAATCTTCACCGAAGCCTTCCTTTCATTTGTAGGCCTTGGCATTCCGGTTCCCCAGTGTTCCTTGGGTTCCCTTATAAGCGATGCCTTTAACAGTTTTACAACCCACCCCTACCAAATAATACCACCTATTTTGGTACTGGCACTTCTTATGCTAAGCTTCAATATCCTAGCTGATGGTCTTAGGGAAGCATTAGACCCCAAATTTGCGGAGGGCTAAAATGATTAGTGAAAGCGAAGAAACAAAAGATACAATCCTCAGCGTAAAAGACCTTTCAATATCTTTCAAAACAACTGCTGGTCTTGTAAACGCAATCCGCGGAGTTAACTTGGAACTAAAAAGAGGGCAAACTGTGGCCATTGTCGGCGAAAGCGGTTCGGGAAAGTCTGTCACAACAAAGGCCGTTATGGGAATACTTGCCAAAAACTCTGTGGTCAACTCCGGTGAAATAATTTACCGGTCAAAGGAAGAAGGCGGGGCTTT
>CAJOQA010000077.1 GCA_905236465.1 uncultured Treponema sp. | reverse complement strand
TACAAATTTATTAAAGACAACCTTGAAGCGGTAAAGGAAAACATAAGAAACCGCAATATGGAAGCTGATGCAGATATTGTTGTAAAGCTTTACGACCAGCGCACAGTTCTTACAACTGCATTGCAAAACCTTCAGCAAAAGCGTAATGCAAATGCTGCCGCAATGAAACAGAAACTTGACGCTGACACAAGACAAAAATATATTGATGAAGGTAAAGCCATAAAAGATGAGATTGCAAAGACCGAAAAGGAACTTGCAGAAAAAGAGGCAGCCCTTGAAGAGGCAGCAAGAAAGATTCCAAACATGGCAAACCCAGCTGTTCCTGTGGGAAAAGTTGATACGGAAAACCTTGAGGTAAAAAAGGTTGGGACTCCACGTAAGTTTGACTTTAAGGTAAAAGATCACGTGCAGTTAGGAGAAGCCCTTGACCTGATTGACTTTGACAGGGGAACAAAGGTTTCAGGGCAAAAATTCTACTACCTGAAAAATGAAGCAGTTTTTCTTGAGCAGGCACTTATTATGTATGCCCTTAACATTCTAAGGAAGCATGGCTTTACAACTTTTATCACCCCTGATGTTGCCCGACAGGAAGTTTTGCAGGGTATTGGTTTTAATCCCCGTGGAAAAGAAAGCAACGTATATTGCATAGAAGAAGAAGGAACTTGTCTTGTTGCTACAGCAGAAATCACTTTAGGTGGCTACCATTCAGGTGAAATCCTTGACAAATCAGCCCTCCCCCTCTTTTACTGCGGACTTTCCCATTGTTTTAGGAGGGAAGCTGGAGCTGCCGGTCACTTTAGCAAAGGACTCTACCGCGTACACCAGTTTGATAAGGTAGAGATGTTCGTATACTGCTTACCAGAAGATTCTGATAAGATTCATGAAAAATTGCGTCTGATAGAAGAAGAGATTTTTACCGGTTTAGGGCTTCCTTTCCGTGTAGTAGATACTTGCACTGGCGACTTGGGTGCACCTGCCTACCGCAAGTGGGACTTAGAGGCTTGGATGCCTGGTCGCTCTGATGCAGAACATCCAGACGGAGACTATGGAGAGGTAACTTCAACCTCAAACTGTACGGATTATCAGGCCCGTCGCCTTAACGTTAAATACCACGATGATGACGGAAAGAACAAGTATGTGCATATGCTGAACGGTACTGCTATTGCAGTAGGAAGAGCCATGCTTGCTATTTTTGAAAACTACCAAAATGCAGACGGTTCAATAACAGTACCAGAAGCCCTGGTTCCTTTCTGCGGCTTTGATAAGATTGGACCTAAAAAGGACATACCATCTCCTGTTTATAAAACAAAAAAATAAGAGAACGGGAAAGCACTTTATGAAAACAACCAATTATGCAAAATCTATTTTTACCCTTCTATTGATTTTTGCAATAATTATTACGGCTGTTATTCTAAAGTTGCTTTCCTCTGTTGTTCTGCCAATACTTATTAGTATTCTTTTAGCCTTTGTATTTTACCCCTTGTGCAAAAAACTGCATCGCTTGCATATCCCCTGGATTTTGTGCATAGCGGCAATTTACATTGTGACTTTTGTCTTTTTTTATATTGTAGGTAACTTGCTCATAGCCAGTATGTCTTCTATTATTGGGGCATATCCAAAATATGAGCAACGGTTTTCGATTATCTACCAAACCATCTGTTCAAAACTGCACATAGAATACGATGCCAACTCAAGTCTCTTCGCAAACATTTTGTCTTTGGGAAGTGCGCGGGATTCAATACAGAGCCTAGCCCTTTTGCTAAGCTCTACACTCATGTCCTTTGGTAAGCAGCTGACTTTAATCCTTTTGCTTTCAGTTTTCCTGCTCGTGGAGATGCAAAGCTTAAAAAACAAGGTGACAATAGCCTTTAGCGATGCAGACTTAGGAAATACGATAATAAAGATTGTTACGCACACGGTTTCCGATGTAACCCACTTTTTGTCTATTAAGTTTATAATTTCTTTGATAACTGGCATTATCATTTTTGTCGCAGCCTTTGCAATAGGATTGGATTTTCCAATCGTATGGGGATTTTTAGCTTTTGTAATGAACTTTATCCCAACTTTTGGTTCTATAGCCTCCTGCGGACTTACAATTATTTTTTCAATCCTACAATTTTACCCAGATTTTTCTAGGGTAATAATCATTGCCCTAGTTCTTGTGCTTACAAACATGATCCTAGGCAATATAGTTGAACCCCGTTGGGAAGGGGCTGACCTAGGGCTTTCGCCCTTTATTATTTTGGTAAGCCTTTCTTTTTGGGGCTGGATGTGGGGTTTTTTAGGAATGATTTTAGCAGTTCCCTTAACTGTTATTGTAAAAATCATCTGTGAAAATGTAGATATTCTTAAACCAATAGCTATTATTATTGGTGGCAAGCCTAAGATGAAAACTTTGACTCAAGGAAACGCTGGTCTTCCTTTTTTAGATTCAGAAGGCGACAAATAAAGCAAGATCTTTCGTCTTTGCTATAAATATTTTCAACAGTACAAGAACATTGAACTTTTCTATGCAAAAGGGGACTTTTTTTTATCTTAAAATCTAAAAGCAGCTTGTATTCTTCTTCTAATTGCAGTTTTATTGCCGGTACATTATGGGCCAAGACAAATCTTTTTGAATCAGCGTAAATGATTTGCAGGGGCTTTTGCCTACCTTCTATATTTTCAAAAGCTACTTCTTCCTTTTTCGCAGAAGCAGTCAAGAAGAAACTAACAGGAATTAAATGCCTAGCAGAGCCAATTGAAGCCCCCCTCCCCTTTTTTGCTTCCGCAACAAATGCCCGTATCAAATTTTTTGCTTCATTTTGAAAATCTTTGGGAATACGAGCAAAATCAGGGGCTGCAAAAAGATCAAAAGATTTAGAAGGTTTACAAAGGATTGTAACAGTAGCTTCATTTGAAGAAGTAAAAGAAAGGACTGCAGAAAGTTCATCTTTGTCTTCGCATTCTGATATGGGGATGCGGCCAATTGATAGTGGCAACTGCATGGCAAAATTTTGCCCATCTTTTTTTACGACAGAAACAAGGGAAAGACCTAGTCCCTTATAATAAAAACGGACATAGATACTTTTTCCTAAAAAAAACTGAATGTCTGAAAAGCTAGCACTTACTACAACAAGCCCTGCAGATGAAACAGAATAAAGGGATGGAGCAATAACAAGGGGATAACTTTTTTCTTTGTCCGCTAAGGTAACAGTTAAAGGAACAGTTTCCTCTTGCAAGTTTTTTATAACAAGTTCCCGCTCTATTTTTGTAAGTTCCAAATCATTTTTCATCTTTTATTTCCTTTTCACTTTCCCTGCTTGCTATTTGTTGAACTTTCCATGTTGCCCCTGTTTTTTTTAAGTAAACAAAAATATCTAAATAATGTTTCCCCTGATCATAAAAAAGCCTGACAGGGCACTGATATATTTTTTCATCAAGAAGGGGACGGCCTGCAAGGTAAGAAGAAAAAGACGGGCTTTTTCCAAAGTATTTAAAAAGACTGTAGTTAAAGACTATTAAATTATAAAGATCACTAGGAGAAAAAAAAGAGTCAGTATTTTTTTTGTCTACAAGGGCTTGGCAAAAAGAAGTTAAAAGGCTTTTGGCAGCTGCATCCATATTTGATAAATCTAAGGGATAAAAATTCGCTAGCTTAGGATAGAGGGGGTCTGTTTTTCTTGCTGAATAAGAAAGGGCAAATGTCCTAGGGCTTGCAAGCAGTGATTTATCAAAACCCTCTGCATTTTTAATTTCGCTCGAAAGAATATTTCCTTCTAATTCAGAAGTCCAAATTGTTGCGGTATCCAAATCAAGGGCCATTTTTCTAAGGGTATGATCTTCTGCTTCATTTGACTCTAAAGGAGACGAACAAGAGTCTAGAAAAAAAACAAAAATCAAAAGAAAAAGACAGGATAGGAACTTTTGCATCACTTAAAATATAGCAAAACTTGTAAGTATTTTCAAGCTAAGTTTCCCTATGGATTTTTTTAAATCTTTGCATTATACTATTTTACTATGACATACGGATTTTTAAGAGTAGCATGTGTTAGCCCTGATTTAGAAGTTGCAGATTGTGCTTTTAACGCAGAAAGAATTGTAGAAAAAGTTTTATTCGCAGACAAAAAAAATGTTCGCCTGCTGGTTTTTCCAGAACTCAGTATTACAGGTTATACTTGTGGGGATTTATTTTTACAGAAAAGCCTAAGGGACTCTGCAAAAGATGCCCTTAAGTACATTGCAAAGCAAACAGAACAGACAGAAGTTCTTTTTGCAGTAGGTCTTCCCTATGAAATGAATTCAGCAATATACAATTGTGCAGCCTTTGTTCATAAGGGAAGAATTCTTGCTTTTATAGCAAAATCTTTTCTTCCCAATTATTCAGAATTTTATGAAAGAAGATGGTTTCAACCCATAAATTCAAAACTTCAAAGACTCATAAATTTTGATGAGGAATACACGGATATTCCCTTTGGAACGAAAATACTTATTGAAGATAAAAACGATCCTGATATAAAAATAGGTTGTGAAATTTGTGAGGACATGTGGGTTCCAGTATCACCCTCTTCTATTCATTCTCTTAACAATGCAACAATAATCGTAAACTTAAGCGCAAGCAATGAAATAATAGGCAAGGCCGACTACCGAAGGAATCTTATAAAAGCTATGTCTGGCAAATGCTCAAATGCCTACATCTATGCAAACGCATCTTTTTGTGAAAGCACTACAGATCTAGTCTTTAGCGGTCACAACATGATCGCCTGCAACGGTTCAATAGTAGCTGAATCAGAGCTATTTCTAGACTGTGGCAGTCTTGTGGTTGCAGACATAGATGTTCAGGCTTTACGGTCAGAAAGATTAAAAACCAACACTTTTTCAGATTGTCTTTATAGAACTGAAAGTGACCCTGACAGTGATTATGGTCATGTTGAAGTTGAGCTAAAAGACAATACTTTCGCTGAGGAAGCTCAGCAATCTTCCATTGGCTTTGAAACAAAAAAAGAAGAGAGCAAGGATTTTCAAAAGCAGGATATTTATGCCTTTATAGATAAGCACCCCTTTGTTCCTGCTGATAGCGAAGAAAGAAGGGAAAGATGCAAAACTGTAATTCAGCTGCAGGGGATGGGACTAATACGCCGCCTTAAGCACATCAAGGCAAAATGCGCGGTTATTGGTTTAAGTGGGGGTCTTGACTCTACCCTAGCCCTTTTGGTTACTGCAAGTGCATTTGAATATTTGGGGCTTGACAAAACCGGTATCATTGCCGTAACAATGCCCTGTTTTGGCACTACAGGTCGCACGTATCAAAATGCCTGCACTTTAGCAAAGTGTATGGGTGTAACCCTCAAGGAAATAGATATAAAAGAAGCAGTAAACATACACTTTAGGGATATAGGGCAAGACCCTGAAAACCACGACGTAACTTACGAAAATTCCCAGGCAAGAGAAAGAACGCAGGTTCTAATGGATATTGCAAACAAAAACAATGGCATTGTAATTGGCACAGGGGACTTAAGCGAATTGGCCTTGGGCTGGTGCACGTACAACGGAGATCAGATGAGTATGTACGGGGTAAACGCTTCTGTTCCCAAAACCTTGGTCCGCTACCTTGTAAGTTGGTATGCGGATGAATGTGAAAAAGAGGGAGATATTCAGTTGGCAAAGTCACTAAAAGACATCCTTGACACACCGGTTAGCCCTGAACTGCTTCCCCCCGAAGATGGTAAGATAAGCCAAAAAACTGAAGATTTGGTGGGCCCCTATGAGCTCCACGATTTTTTCCTTTACAATATGCTAAGAAGAAATTTTTCTCCTAAAAAAATATTTTTCCTAAGTCTCTATGCTTTTGAGGAGGAATCTTACACAAAAGATTTTATACTAAAGTGGCTAAAAACATTCTACCGCAGGTTCTTTGCCCAACAATTTAAGAGGTCTTGTATGCCGGATGGGGCAAAGGTTGGAACTGTAAGTTTAAGTCCCCGTGGAGACTGGAGAATGCCAAGCGATGCAAGCGCTGCAATTTGGCTTGATGAGTTGGAGAATTTATAATGCTTTCCTACCAGCACGAATACCACGCAGGTAACAAGGCAGACATCCTTAAGCATATCTGCTTAACGTTAATTTTACAAAGTCTCTGCAAAAAGGATAAAGCTTTTACTGTTATTGACACCCACGCAAGTGTAGGTCGTTTTTTCCTGAACGATGAAAAGTTAGTAAAAACAGGCGAGGCTGTTCGTGGAATTCAAAAACTTTTTGACTTTTATAAAACAAGCTCGCTTTTCCTACCTGAGGGAATACGGCTCTACCTAGAAAAAGAAGAGCCCTATCTTGAAAAGGGGCTATATGCAGGTAGCCCTGAGCTAGAACGGCTTTTTATGAGGAAGGGAGATTCCCTGTTTTTAATAGAAAAGCATCCACAAGCTCTTAGGGCCTTACAGGAAAACATAGAAAAAGACATACTTGTTAATGGAGAAAATGGCTATGCAGAAAAGAAAGCTGAAGTAAGGGCTTTTGTAAAAAATGCAGACTCATACGAAAGCTTAAATGCATTGACACCTCCTAAAATAAAAAGGGGGCTTATTATATGCGACCCATCTTTTGAAGATTTAAGTGATTATAAGCAGGTAACAGAGGCTCTTTCCCTTGCCAGAAAAAAATGGAACACAGGGATAATTGCGCTTTGGTACCCCATACTAGACCACAAAAAGAATGAGACAGCAAAAATGTTATCAGCTTTAGAAGACATAGCAAAACTAGGGTTAAATCCGACAAGCTCATTTAGATGCGAGTTTACGTTTGAAGAAAAAAATTTATCCGGTAGCGGAATGTTGGTAATAAACCCACCCTGGCAATTAAAAGAAAAACTTGAAGAATCAATTTCGCTTCTGTCAAAGCTTTTTGATTAGAAACTAAAGGAAGCCTCTAAAACCAGTAGCGGCAACCAGCAGAGCAGGTAGCTCTAAAGGAAAAGGAAGGACTCTCCTCTCCTGCAAAAGTCAATCCTGCTTCTGCTGAAAGTTGTGTGCAAAGTTCTATCTGCTCAAAAACAAAAGCATTAAAACCCAGTACCAATCTGCTGCCTGCATAAAGGTATTCAAAATCAAAAGATTTTTTTTCAGCTTCATAAAAAAGAAGGCCTGGTCCAAAATAATAGTGCAGTCTTTTTACCAGTTTTGGGTTGCAGTACCAATAATCAAGGCCGATTCCATTTAAAAACCGATCGTTAGAAAAACCTCTTCGAACAGACAAGACAAAGGGGTATTCTGAATATTTAAAAGTCAGGGCTGCTTGAATTCCCTTGTCATCAATAAGCGGAACAGCTTCTAGCTGCAACCCCAGGCCAACTTCAGAAAAAGAAGGAAGGCTGCACATTAAAGAAAAAATTATTGCCACAAAAAAGTATTTCAATTTCATGGCAATAATCATAACAGAAAAGAATAAATTATTGAAGAAGGAAACTTAACTTTTCTCCAGTAGCTTTAGCAATTATGCTTGAACCTTCGGGGAATTTTCCTTCAAGTAATTCCTTAGCAAGCTGATTTTCCACATAGGTCTGTATTGCTCTTTTTACAGGGCGGGCGCCAAAACTAGGGTCATAGCCTGCAGCAGCAATAAAGGCTAGAGCAGAATCATCAAAGCGTAAGGAAATGCGGTGTTCAGCCAATCTTGAAACAAGACGCTCCAACTGAATTGAAACAATCTCTTTTATGTGACTTTGATCAAGGCGGTTGAACATTATAATCTCGTCAATCCTGTTAAGGAATTCTGGTCTGAAAGATTGCTTTAGAAGGGCATCTATTTTTTCCTTGACAGAATCAGACTGACTGTTATTTGCAGCTTCAAGAATTAAATCTGAACCCAAATTGCTTGTCATAATGATTATGGTGTTCTTAAAGTCAACAAGCCTGCCCTGCCCATCAGTTAAACGGCCATCATCTAAAACTTGAAGAAGGACATTAAAGACATCTGGGTGAGCTTTTTCCACCTCATCAAAGAGAACAACGCTATAGGGGCGGCGGCGGACGGCTTCTGTTAGCTGACCTCCTTCATCATAGCCGACATATCCTGGTGGGGCCCCAATAAGACGGGTAACACTGAATTTTTCCATATATTCAGACATATCAATTCTTGTCAGGGCCTTCTCATCGTTAAAGAGAAAATCGGCCAGAGTTTTTGCAAGCTCGGTCTTACCAACGCCAGTAGGCCCAATAAACATAAAAGAACCTAGCGGACGGTTCGGATCGCTAAGCCCTGCCCTGTTGCGACGAATAGCGTCACTTACAGCTTGTACAGCAACATTCTGACCAATTACCCTCTTGTGCAAAACATCTTCTAGCTGCAAGTACTTTTGCTTTTCGCTAGTCATCATTTTTGCAACGGGGATGCCTGTCCAATTGCTAACAACACGGGCAATATCTTCTTCTGTAACTTCCTTTCGCAAAAGAGACCGCCTCTCTTCGCTCATCTCGTCAGACTTTTCTTTAGAAGCAGAAGCGACATCTGCTTCTTGAACCTGTTTTTCAAGATTTGGAATAACAGAATACTTTAGCTCTGCTGCCTTCTCAAGATTTCCCTCACGGGTATACTTTTCCATTTCAAAGCGGGCCTTCTCTAAGTCCTCTTTGATTTTGCGGCTACCCTCTATTTTGAGCTTTTCATTTTGCCACTGCAATTTCATTGCATCACGGCTAGAAGTTACCTCAGCAAGTTCTTTCTCAAGCTTAGCAAGACGCTCAAGGCTTGCCTGATCATCTTCTTTTGCAAGCGACTGCTTTTCTATAGCAAGCTGCAAAATCCTTCGCTCAAGTTTATCTAACTCAACGGGCTGGCTCTCGATTTCCATTTTTAAACGGGAGGCAGCTTCATCAACTAAGTCAATGGCCTTGTCTGGAAGAAAGCGACTGGTAATGTAGCGGTTGCTAAGGGTTGCGGCGGCAACTAAGGCCTCGTCATTTATTTTTACGCCGTGGTGAATCTCATACTTGTCGCGCAGGCCGCGGAGTATGGCAATAGTGTCTTCAACAGTTGGCTCTGCGCAATAGACCTGCTGAAAGCGCCGTTCCAAAGCAGCATCTTTTTCTATATACTTACGATACTCGTTTAATGTTGTAGCACCAATGACGCGTAGGTCACCACGTGCAAGAGCCGGCTTTAAGAGGTTAGAAGCATCCATTCCCCCTTCAGAAGCTCCGGCTCCAACAATAGTATGAAGCTCATCTATAAAAAGGATTATAGAACCATCAGCCTTTGAAACTTCGGTTATAACCCCCTTCAGCCTCTCTTCAAATTCACCGCGGAACTTGGCTCCTGCAACAAGCTGGCCCAAATCTAACGAAAGAAGCCTTTTGTTTTTTAAGGATTCAGGGACATCTCCCGAAGCTATACGGCGGGCAAGCCCTTCTACTATAGCTGTCTTACCAACACCAGGTTCACCGATGAGGACTGGGTTATTCTTTGTGCGCCTAGATATAACTTGCATTACCCTGCGAATTTCTTCGTCCCGCCCAATAACAGGGTCAATTTTGTCCTGGCGGGCACGGGCAGTTAAGTCTATGCAGTATTTTTCAAGGGCCCGTATCTTACTTTCAGGATCCTGACTGTCAACGGTCTGATTTCCGCGTACTATCTTTAAAGCTTCAAGGACAACCTTACGGGTACAGCCATATTTTTTTAGAAGGTCGCCAACTTTTGAATCAGAAGAAGTCATTGCAAGGAAGAGGTGCTCTGCAGAAAGATATTGGTCTTT
>CAJOQA010000076.1 GCA_905236465.1 uncultured Treponema sp. | reverse complement strand
TGTTACCCGCAACGTTGCGGATTTTTCGGGAATACCGAATCTCCGCCTTGAGAATTGGTTTTGCTGATTGCTCTAATGCTTCTTCGGCGTGTATGTGGCGACGGCGCAGGCGATAAATGCGGCGGTGTACACGCTCTACGGGCTGGACGCAGCGGAGATTGCGGCGGTAGAGGAAAAATGAGCGAAGCATTGGCGAAACTGCAAGCTAACTTTTATTCATCACCTAATCTGCCGGCTTCTACCATAGTGTCACAATAAATGCAGCGGTACTGCTTTAGTTCCCTGTCAACAAGGCGGAACTCTTGCGGAACATAATGCTCCGTAATTGTGATGCAGCGGGGGTTCTTGCAGGTAATCACGTTTTCTACTTTTTCTGGCAGTTCCATCTTTATTTTGCGGACAATATTAGAATCTTGAATAACGTTGACCGTTATGTTCGGGTCTATAAAACCAAGCACGCTGTAATCTATGGAAAGGATATTGTCTATTTTTATCATATCCTTTGTCCCTGATTTTTGTGAGGCTGCATTCATAATCAAGGCACAGGAAAACTTTGCCTGATCAAGCCCCAACCACTTAAAAACCTTCCACCCCAATCCGGCCTGAATGTGGTCAATTACAAGTCCGTTTTTTATTTCAGCAATATTAATCATTTTACTTATCCTTCCTTAATTACAGGCAACCTGTTAATTTTGCAATCAATGCCATTCTTGCATACATTCCGTACTTTACTTGCTTAAAGTAGGCTGCACGGGGGTCATCGTCAACTTCAGGAGCAATTTCGTTTACCCTAGGCAGAGGGTGTAGGACAATCATATCTTTTCTGGCAATCTTCATCTTTTCCTTGTCTAGAATGTAGCTGTCCTTTAACCTGATATAGTCCTGCTCGTTAAAGAAGCGTTCCTTCTGGACTCTGGTCATATAAAGGATATCCAGCTGATCGATTACCTGCTCAAGCCGTTCTGCCGTTGTGTATTCAACTCCAGCTGGTTCAAGAACTGTTTTTACATAATATTCAGGAAGCTCAAGCTCTTTAGGGCTGATAAAAATAAACTTGTTGTTCTTGTAGCGGCTCATTGCCTTTGCAAGAGAATGCACTGTGCGTCCAAACTTTAAGTCACCGCAAAAACCTATTGTATGCCCCTCAAAGCCACCTTGCAGGGCACGGATTGTCGTAAGGTCGGTAAGGGTCTGGGTTGGATGGTAGTGACCGCCATCTCCTGCGTTTATTACCGGACAAGCACTGTATTTGGAAGCAAGCAAAGCCGCCCCTTCTTTTGGCGACCGCATAGCAATCACATCAACATAGGAAGAAACAACCCTGATTGTATCTGCCAAAGTTTCCCCCTTTGTAGAAGAGGTATAACTTGCATCAGCAAAACCTTCAACAGTTCCGCCTAAATGCAACATAGCCGCCTCAAAAGAAAGCCGTGTCCTTGTGCTCGGCTCAAAAAAAAGTGTCGCAAGAATTTTCCCGCGACACACATCCTGAAAGGAAACAGGATCTACAATAATCTGTTCTGCCAATGAACAAATCTCATCAATCTCTGTAACTGACAAATCTCCCGGTTCTATTATATGACGGCCCTTTAACATGAATTCCCCCAACTTACAGATATTCCGGCTACGCTTTAATATGACTTTTTGTGAATACCCTGTCATTCTAGCGTAGCAAAGAATCTATGTCAGATTATAGCTTAAAAAAGCAACATGTTTCAAGCCATGAAAAATTTTAAAAAAATACTTGTTTTTTTTTACCTATAGGGATATACTGATAGTATCACTATCAGCTATAGGAGAAATCGAGATGAAAAAGTTTTTAGGTTTACTAGTCTCTCTTTTGGTAACAGCAGCTTGTGTATTTGCCGCAGACCCTGTTGAAGGTTATTGGGTAAGTGTTGACGATAAAACCGGTGAGGTAACTGCCGGTTGGAAAATCTGGCAAGAAGGCGGACAGCTTTACGGAACAATACTCAGCGCGGCCAATCAGAAAAAGGACGAGGTTGCTTTTGGCGCAAAGGGTAAAAAGACCCCTGATGACTTTCCTCAAAAAGGTGAATTGTCCCAGATGAAGGTGGTCGGGACCTATTGGATTTACGGCCTTAAAAACAAGGGCGAAGGAAAGTGGAGAAGCGGAAATATCGTAGACCCTTCAAACGGAACTAAGTACGGGTGTGAGATTACATTTCACGGAGCTGACGGAAAAAAGTACAAAACAGACACCCTTGAAATGAAGGGAAAAGTCGGCCCTATCGGACGTAGCCAATATTGGCGCAAGTCAACAGAAGCTGAAGCTTCATCTTTAAGCATAGACTAACAGTTGTTGTCAGGCCTCCTCCTTTGCCTGGCAGCAGTTTTAGTTCACTAGGCCGCTATCACTTTGCTGATAACGGCCTTTTTTTAGATGTGATTAAAATCTTTTAGACAAAAAAACCGACTGGCAGGGAAAATTAGGAGGGGAAAAACCTGCAAGTCGGCCTAAGAGCCAGAAGGGAATGCGTAAAGGAGAATAACCGCATCCGCCTGACTGACTTATAGCTATAATATATAGAAAAAATTTTTTTTTGAACAGTCAGATAACAAATGATTATATAAATTCTTTACAAAATCTCCACTTTGTGCTAGTTTGAAACAATACAGAAAGTAGAAGAGGACTGATTATGACCTGTAAATATTGCGGAGCCACTTTACCAGAAAATGCAAAGTTTTGCCCTGGTTGTGCAGCAAAAGTTGAAAATGATGGGCTTGATGTAATTCTTACTGAAGGTGAAAACCAAACATTAGAGACGCCCCTTTCAATAGAAAAAGTTTACGAACTTTTAGAATGTGATAAATACTACAATGAAAAAACAGGAGTTACTGCTTTTACAAATTCATTTAAGATGAATCCTTCTGTTTATAGAGTTGCTGGCATGAAGCCTTTTAGTCAGCGAAGTAATGAAATAAAAAGTCGTCTTGAAAAATGGTGTGCTGACTGGTTACAAAAAGCAGAAGATGAATGGAGACGCACATCTCTAGAAAAGGTTACAAAATTTAAGGTAGCAATAACAGCTCTTTCTGCTCAGTTTTGCAAAGCAAGCGATGAAAAATTTAAGGAACAAATAGAAGAGCCTCTTTGGGACTTTCAAATTGGTAAGCTAACTGAAGTTGTAAAAAATCTTGGCAGTGACGGAAAAATTGACTGTCAGGAGCAGTTAAGCCTACTTTCTACGATTAAAAGTCTAGGGCTGGACGCCAAAGACCTAAGAAAAAAAGTTACTGGCTTTATTGAAAGTTATGCAAAAGAAAATAAAATCCGCATGACAAGCTATTGGGAAGACTTTCTTGACTACTTTAAGGGACTAAAACAAACTGACCAAATTGACACTGAAAAAAACAAAAAGGCCCTATTGCTAAAATATGCGGAGCTAAAAAAAATTGACGAAGACTTTTATGCAAAGTCCCATAGCCCCGCAAGTATGGATGATATGCTGAAAGTTATGGACATTCAGGGAGTAAGCTTTAAGTCACCGGCAAAGATTTTTAAAATTCAGGCAGAGGAATGTTTAGCAAAAAACCAGGTAAATCCGAATGAACCTTTAGATGAAAAAGTGTACAGCCGCCTTAGGGTTATAGCAGATGATTTAGGCATTTCAGATGCGGACTTTGAAAATTATATGAAAGAAAACGGCATCAAAAAGCCTTCAGGAGTTACTATTACAAAAGATACCCAGCCTTCAACTCCGCTTCCAACCCAAAGTACCGCAACCTCTTCAACCATACATGCTGATTCTGCAAAGAAATTAGAAGAAGCTCTTTATGGGCAGTCAATTCCTAAAAAAAAGGAAAATGTGATTGCCCCTAATACAGGTAGGAGGGAACCGAAGTATGTAGGTATTTCTCCAAAATCCCGTCTTGTGGCAGGACTTTTGGGCTTGTTTTTTGGCTACTATGGGGTTCACCTCTTCTATTTAGGAAGAAAAAAGGAAGGATTTTTCCAACTGCTTTATATCATAGCCTTGTTTTTACTTATTTCCTTTTTGGACATGGACGGCATAGTGGGACTTGCTATTGGTATTGTAGCCCTAGTATTAGTGGTTCTGAAACCCTTTGTTCAGACTCTGAAGATTTTTGCAGGTAGTGAAAAAGATGGCAAGAACCTGCCGGTAAAAAATTGGACGTAAAGGTTTTCGTCCGTGTACAGTTTGCGTATTAAGAAGGAGACTTTATGAAAGCTATAAAAGTAATAAAAAAAATAGGATTGGGTATCTTTTTGCTTCTTATACCCCTGTCTTGTGCAAAAAAAGACAAGGACACAGAAACAAGATACACATTTAGGGTAGCTTCCTCTTCCCCTAGCACATGGAGCCCAACAGACCAAAGTATGGGAGATGAGGATGCTATACTCAAATTGATTTCCACATATCTTTATGATTTTGTGATGAACGATGAGAAAAATTCTTATACTATACTTCCCGAACTAGCAGCTGATATGCCGCTTGACGTTACAAGCGAATGGGCAGGCAAAGAACCTTACGGCATTCCAGAAGGAGAAAGTTCTGGTTATGCTTGGAAGATTGAACTTGTAAAAGATGCTGTTTGGGACAACGGAAGTCCTATTACAGTTGATGATATTGAATACAGTATTCAGCAGTATCTTAACCCAAAAATGAAAAACTATAGGGCTAATTCCTTTTATCAGGATTCCCTTCCCCTAGCTAATGCAAAGGCCTATTATGACGGTGGCGTTTCTTGGGACGATGTAATGACAGATTCAGCTGGCCCTTCTTATTCAGATGCAAAAGACAGCGAGATGTATTTTAGCCTTACAAACAAGTGTGCCTTTTTTGGCGATACCTTGCAAAATGTACATTCCACAAACCCTGATTACTTTACAGACAAAAATGGAAAGGATCTTTTTAAAGAGCTTTCTTCTATAATAAAACAAGCATCTTATGTCCATCTGACAGATGAAGCTAAAGACATTTTCCTAACTATTTCTGCAAACTGCGGAGACGGAAGACCAGTTTCTTATAAGGAGTTTTGCTTTACCCGCACAGAAGTTCCGCCAATGGAATGGAGCAATGTCGGTTTTATAAAAAATGATGACCACACGTTTACCCTGGTCCTGAACAAGAAGCTTAGCCCCTTTATGATTATATACAGCTCCACCTCTTTGCGTTTAGTCAGAAAAGATTTGTATGAAGCCAACAAAAAGAAGACGGGTGACATTGAAAAGTCATCTTACGGGACAAGCCTTGAAACCTCTGCATCTTATGGGCCATATAAGATTTCAGCTTTCCAGGCGGACAAATACATTCACTTGGAAAAGAACCCCCTTTGGTTTGGCTATTCAGATGGAAAACACAAGGGACACTATATGACAACTGACATAGACATTCAGTTTATAAGTGACCTAGAGACTTTGACCAATCTTTTCTTGCAGGGAAAAATGGATGTACTTAGTTTAGATGCTGTCCGTCTTGAAAAGTACGGATCAAGTGAATACCGGTACGACTTTCCCCAGTCTTACACCTGGAAGTTTTCTTTTGACACAGATAAACGTGCCCTAAAGGCAGAAGAAAGCCCAGGGATAAACCATTCAATTCTTGCCTATAAAGATTTTAGAAAGGGAATATCACTTTCCTTAGACAGGCAGAAGTATGTTGATACTATAGGAATCGGAAGTGATGCAGGGTATGGGCTTATTAACTATCTTTATGTTGCAGTGCCAGAAACTGGTGAGCTGTTCCGTGATACCCCGCAGGCAAAACAGGCCTTGTGCGATTTTTACGGTAGCAGTTCTATAGAAGACATTACCGGTTACAACAAAGAAGAAGCCAAAAACTGTATGCAAAAGGCTTACGATGCGGCTATAAAGGCAGGAGATTTAAAAGAAAGCGATAAAATAGAGCTTGACTACCACATTTACAATGAGAACAATATAAACACTAGGTCAGTAGCCTTTTTGCAAAATGCAATTGATGAAGCAACAAAGGGGACAGGTCTTGAAGCTAAGGTAACTATGAAGCCTGTTGTTGACGAAAACTACTATGCCAACCTAAAGAGCGGTAAAGCAGATATTGCAATGACAGGC
>CAJOQA010000075.1 GCA_905236465.1 uncultured Treponema sp. | reverse complement strand
CTTTGTGAATGCCACAAGGAAAACTTTTGGCTTAATGCCTGCACAGTTGCAAAATGGTTAAAAAACAATCCTAACTCGGGGCTTTTTATAAGGGAAATCCCCTTAGACTTAGACAAAACATTTATAGAAGAAAATAAAGCATTAATCCATTCTTTAGTTACTCTTAATCCAATAAAGATTTCTTTTGAAGCCGATCATGGACTGCTTGGCAGACAAAGCAGTTTACGCTTTAAAGCTGCAGGAAAAGACCTTGAGCTAAATTTATGCAAGCTAGCTCTTTCCGAAGTAACCCTTTCAATCCAGGACTTTTGCAGGCTAAATCAAAGCGAGCTTTTTGACAAAATCAAAAATGTTTTCATAATAGAAAATGAAATGGTCTACTTAACCTTCCCAGAAACAGAAAAAAGCCTTTGCATCTTTTGCAGAGGTTATACTGCAAATATTCTTAAACTGTGCGAATGGTTATCTGAAAAGGAAATCTTTTATTTTGGAGATATAGAAGTCTATTCATTTGACATACTTTCATCGCTCCGCTCTTATTTTACAAACATTCAGTCTTTTTGTATGGATGAGCAAACACTTACCAGCTTTTCAGACAGAATCCAAAAAAATCAAAATCCTATAAAACGCCCCCTTCCTTTAAACCTTACAGACCAGGAAAAAGAAGCCTATTCAAAATTAAGAAATAATTCAGATTTCCTAGAGCTAAAATCAGAATGCATCTCTATTGAATACATTAAGGAAAAATTAAAGAATTTATTTTCCCCTAAGGAATCTTAAAAAAAGCAAGTATAACAATAATTTTATTCATTCCTCTTGAAAATTACTCGATTGACTGATACATTAAAAGCATAAATGCTTAAAAAGTTATCAAAAAAAGTTATATTTATTTTCCTCCTCTGCATATTTTGCCTTTGTACACTTTCATTTATAAATTTAAGTCAAATTTTAGCAGAACCTATTCCCCCAGGAATCCTTCTTTTGCAATACTCATATCCAGACCTAACCTTTACCGCCACTTATCAGAAAAACATAAACGATTGGAAAATAGACATAAAAATTCCAGGTGAAGGGCTAAAAACCCTTTATTGGGCAGATGGGGCCATGCTGCCAAAAGAAGAACTTGACAACAGGTCTCAATACTGGTCAATTTTATATAGCTACCCCAAAGAGCCGACAGACCCTTCCACTTTGACTGCAGAAGAACAGGAAAAAATAAAAAAATTCAGCTCTACAGAGAACAGGGCTAATGGGGCTGGAGCCTCCATGTTCTTTTTTGATGCAGTTTACGGGTCATCGAGCAGAAAAAAGCTTGAAAAAAATCTTGTGCACGTTGCATTTCTCGGTTGCCAATCGATTATTCACAAAAGAATAAAAACACCCTTAAAACGTGTAGAAAAACGAATAAAAGACCTAGCAAAAGTGGATACAGAAGTTGAAGAATTTATAAATAATATTAAATCTACCGGTGCCTATAATTGGCGTATAATTCAGGGAACAAAACGTAAATCATTTCATTCTTTAGGAATAGCAATAGACATTCTGCCAAAGAGGCTTGGCGGAAAAGCAATTTTTTGGAGCTGGCAAAAAGACAAGTATCCGGACACCTGGATGCTTACCCCTATTTCAGATCGCTGGCTACCTCCAAAAAAGGTTATTGATATTTTTGAAGATGAAGGTTTTATTTGGGGTGGAAAATGGGCAATCTTTGATAACATGCATTTTGAATACCACCCTGAATTAATATATTACAACAAAATAAAGGAATTTTAACTATGAGGCTGGAAGAAGCGGTAAGAATCGTAAGCGAAAAAATAGACAAACTCTTAGAGGGCAAGGATACTGTTATCATTGCCATAGACGGCAACACTGCATCGGGAAAATCAACATTGGCCCATGTTTTACAGAGAATTTACATACCTGGAACAAACATTTTCCATACTGATGATTTTAACAAGGATCAAATCAGGGGTAACTTCGATAGCAGCCGCTTTGAAGAAGAAGTTTTAAGACCTCTTTCAGAAAACAGAGAAATATCCTACCGCCGCTATAATCCCTCTATGAATGAGTTAGAAGAAGCTGTAATCATGCAAGTAGGCAAGGTAAACATAATAGAAGGGCTTTTCGCACTAGAGGCACCATTATGCAAATACTACGACCTAAAGGTGCTTGCCTGCATAAAAGAAAAGCTACAGGCAGAAAGAATAAATAGCAGGAACCCAGACATAAAGGAATCCTTTTTTACAAAATGGCTCCCAGCTGAAAAAGAATATTTATCGGCGGATGTTGCGCAAAGGGCCGATTTAGTTTTGGACTTAGAATAATGAAGGACTTTGTTAAAAAGAATTTACGCTTTTTTCTAGCCTTAATCCTAGCCCTACTCTTTGCATTCGCCATCGCAGTTTACGAATCTATCGTTTTTAAAGGATTAAAACTTTCTATTGCAAGGCTTTGCTGCGATGGACTTTTTATCAGCGCAGTCTTTTGTATTGGAATTGGAGCCATTACTGGAATACTGCGATTTGGTGGCTTTGACGCAATAAACTATGCAAGCGCTAAATTTTTACAGGCAGTAAAACACCCTAATCCAGATGACAGAGACACGCAAACCTATTATGACTATGTTCAAAAAAAGAAAAAAGAGCGAAAAACTCCATTTTTGTACCTTTTGCTTATAGGCGGCTTGCTTTTTATAGCCTCTTTAGTCCTTTCTTTTTTTTGCTGAACACCAGCTATCTGATACTAGTCTGAATCTGAAACAGCCTTTCTTTGCCCTATTGATAAAAGAAGGGAGGCTAACATCTTTTTTACTTCAGCATCCTTGTTTCCCGCAATAGCTGAATCGCAGGCAGAGGATAAGGCAGTTATTTTTCCAAGAATATCCTGCTCAAACTTAGCGGCAGTAATTCCATCTGACTTTTGCAAGTGCCTGACTTCTTGACTTGTTTCAATAATTTTTTCTTTTTCTTCAGCCCAAGAATCATTAAGTGAAGAGGCCTTTTGGGCTAGCAAATCCATAGAAGTTATAATCTGCTCCAAAAGAGTTGGTATAGTGCTCTGATTTTTTTCAGCATCACTTAAACCTGTCTTAAAAAGACCCGAAACCAATTTATCGAAAATCATAAAATTACCCTAAAATATCCCCGTATAATTAGTATAGCAAAGAAAAAAAGAAAATTCAACATATTCACTAAAGTTCAGTCTGATGCTGCTTTTACCAGATTTTCCTTATTGCCTATATTTAAAAATTGCTTTATTCTCTTTACATGGACTGTATTCAATTTAATGACGTAACTTTTGCCTACCCTCCTGTTCCAGGAGACTTAGATGCTGAGGGAAAGCAGATTATACCCGCAAGTGTTTTCTCGCATTTTTCAGGCTCAATTCCATCTGCCTTTACGAGCCTGATTGGCCCCAATGCTTCGGGAAAAACAACTTTTATGATGTTGGCAGCCGGTCGCTTAATTCCGCAAGAGGGAGCTTGCACCCTTTTTGGACAAAACATAGCCCTGCTTAGTCAGGAGGAAAAAAACAAAGCTGCCTCAGTCATATATCAAAACATGGAATTTGAAAGCAACGAAAAAGTTTTTAGCCTTCTGAACTTTGTATATTCAAATGGAACTTTTGCCGCAAATGCAAAGGCCCTGCGCTCAGCTAATAGCAGCTTGCTTGAGGAATGTATACAGGTCTTTGAGCTTGACAAGCTACTAGACAGGGGACTAAAAGAATTAAGCAAGGGAGAACTTCAGCGGGTTTTACTTGCATTCAGCCTGCTCTACGGAAGTGCCAGCGTCTTTATGGACGAGCCCATGTTTGCAATGGAAAATAAGCAAAAGGAAAGTGCACTCAGCTACCTTAAGGAATTTTCAAGCAAAACAGGAACCCCCATCTTCATTTCTATGCACGAGTTAGATTTAACACGGCGCTTTGCAGAAAAAGTCATGCTCTTTTACCCAGACAGAACTATAGACTATGGTAGCCCAGAAGAAGTGATGACAAAGGAAGACTTAGAAAAGGCCTACGGTGTTCCCCTAGCCATGCTGAAATCAGCAGAAGATATGACTAGGGAAGAGCTACAGCAAACAGCCCAAGCCATCAGTCAACTGCAAGGGAAATAGCTGACACGTAAATCAGGGAAGAGTCGCTTTCAAGAAGCCCTTCAACCACAATGTTCTTGTTCTTGAAATCTTGAGCATCTTCCCCATCTGTCTTAAGGACAAGGTTGTAAGTTCCTTCGTTTTTTACCTTTAGGGAATATGACGCAATGCCCTTCACCTTCTTTATTTTAAGCTTGCCCTTTTTTGTTACCGCCACAGTTGGCAAATAATCTTTTTCAGCAGCAGTCTCAATTCCTTCCGGTAAAGGAAGATTTGCTGCACCAGAACCCCCGCCTTCCCCATACGAAGGCTTGTTATCCGTAAACTGCATTGCTCCCTCCGGCTCCTTTTTGCCAAATGCAAAGACGGGTGCTAGTAAAAGCAGCGCTGAGATGCAAAGAATTATTTTTCTAATCATAGCTTTAATTATAGACCTGAAAAGTTCAATACGCAAGGGCTACAAAAAGACTTATTATAAAAAACTTGCAATAAATGTCAGCATATAGTAGAATGTGCAAATCTTAGCAAAAATGAGGATTTATTTTGGAAAATCAAAGCCCTGAAACAGAAAACAAGATGGGGGTGCTTCCCATCAAAAAACTTATAGTCTCTATGTCATTTCCCATGATGATTTCAATGCTGGTACAGGCCTTGTATAATATTGTAGACTCCATATTCGTTTCAAAACTCAGCGAAAGCGCCCTTACTGCCGTAACACTGGCATTTCCCCTGCAGGGTCTTATGATTGCCGTCGGGTCAGGAACAGGGGTTGGGATTAATGCCCTCCTTTCGCGGGCCTTGGGGCAAAAGAAATTCGACGAATCCGATAGTGCTGCGAATACAGGTATTTTTCTAGCCATCCTTTCTTTTTCCCTCTTTCTCCTGCTCGGTCTTTTTGTGGCAGAACCCTTCATCAAATCACAATCCGACAATCAGGAAATAGTGGGCTACGGTTCAACTTATCTAAAAATAGTCTGTATTTTATCAATCGGGCTTTTTTTCCAAATGACCTTTGAAAGGTTGCTCCAGTCAACGGGTCAGACCCTCTACTCCATGATTTCCCAACTTACGGGGGCAGTGATAAACATAATCTTTGACCCAATAATGATTTTTGGCCTCTTTGGTTTCCCCAAACTAGGGATAGCAGGGGCAGCCTATGCGACAATCTTTGGGCAGACAGTAGCAACTGTAATAGGCCTTACCGCAAACATCCGTAAAAACAAGGAACTTCACCTGTCGCTTAAAAAAATATTAAAACCTAACCTAAAAATCATGGGCAGAATCTACATGGTTGGTATTCCTTCAATACTGATGATGGCAATAGGTTCCGTGATGAGTTACCTGATGAATGTCATCCTGATTGCCTTTTCAGAAACCGCCACCGCAGTATTTGGGGCCTACTTTAAATTGCAGAGTTTCTTCTTCATGCCCGTATTCGGACTGAACAATGGTCTTATACCAGTGCTTGCATACAACTATGGGGCACGCAAAAAAGACAGGATTGACCAGGCCCTCGCCTTTTCCTTAAAACTTGCCATAGGAATAATGGTTACAGGAACGCTTATCTTTGAACTCTTTCCGGGACTTCTTTTGGGGGCATTCAATGCTTCTGATGAAATGCTAAAGCTGGGGGTTCCTGCCCTTAGAATTATTGGCATCCACTTTCCTATAGCGGCAGGGGGAATAATTATGATGTCCATTTTCCAGGCTTTTAGTAAGGGCTTTTATTCCCTAGCAGTTTCACTTTGCCGCCAATTACTTGTACTTATCCCTTGCGCCTGGCTGATTGCCACTCTTACAAAGAACGTGAACTACGTATGGTGGTGCTACCCCATAGCAGAAGTTTTTTCTTTTACCCTCTCACTTATTTTCTTCAGATTGGTTTACAACAAGATTGTAAAGAAACTTTAGCTTACGAATAGCAGTAGGCAAGGCTTCCCTAAGGGGAACAGTTGCCCCCTGGTCTCCTGGCAAAATAGACAGGGCCTGCTGCATAAGTTCAGACATAGCTGGCGGGTACGAGGGAAATATATTTTTAAGTTCTTCTTCAGAATATTGCTTATGGGCAAGGGGAGGCTTGTGAGCAGAAAGTTTTTCTTGCGGGTAAAAGCGGCAGGGTTTCCACCGCCGCTCCCCATTTTTTCCTGTATCGCCCGAGTAGCCGAAAATCCTGCATATCAGACACCGTCCCGCATAAACCGTGCAATGGTAGGGGGAGTCAGGATTAAAAAGTATACAGCCCTTATCATTATCTTTTCTAAGAGAAAGGAAAGTTCCTTCTGCTAGTGCTTCAGCCTTTTCCTTTTGATTTGTTAAAAGCCAATAAGCTAAATAAAGGGCTTCTGCTTCTGTAATATCAGGTTCAAAATTAACACAACAAGAACCACAGCCGTCGGGGCAGTTTAACAGACTAACCTTTAGCCACTCAGCTTGTTTTTCTTCTATAGTTTTATAAACTGCATCGAGTTTTTCTATAAGCTCAAAGGCTTCTGTATCTTTTAATTTTAAGAAATCTTCCATAAAAGTTTAAAAGGCTTCTAACCTTTCCAAAAGGGCATCTAATTTTTTTCCATAATCTTTGTCCATTGCCCAAGTTCCAGCAAGTTCAAAGACACTTTTTGCCTTACCACGTGGTTTTACCCACTTATACCTATTATCAATTAAGGGATTTTTAAGAAGATCATCTTCACTTGTAGCATAGGCATGCAAGT
>CAJOQA010000074.1 GCA_905236465.1 uncultured Treponema sp. | reverse complement strand
TTTTTTCGTCGTAGTCTGTACGGTAATAGCGGTTACCAAGTTCGCGGCCAACCATTTCACGCTTTAGGCTATCTGCATTCATGTCTTTTGAGACTACAGTATTTACAAGAACACCGTCCCTTAAAACTGAAACGCGGTCAGTATGCTCAAGAACTTCATCCATATCGTGAGAAATAAAGATTACTGTGCTACCGCTAGCTCTAACTTTATCCATTACGGCAAAAAGGGCATCGCGACCTTCATGGCTTAGGGCAGTTGTAGTTTCGTCTATGACTAAAACTTTTGGGTTAAAATAGGTAGCTTTAACTATCTCTATAAGCTTGCGGTCCTCAAAAGAATAGTTATCAACCATGTGGTTTGCCTTTATGTGGCTAAATCCATAGGAATCAAGAAGGGACTGTGCCTTTTTGTTCATAGCACGGGAATTCTTTACGGGACCTGCCATAAAGTCATCTTCTTCCCCTAAGAAAATATTTTCTGCCACCGTAAGGCCGGACAAGGTTCCCATTTCCTGCACAATCATGGAAATACCTTCTCTGTTAGCCTCTACCTGAGACTTTACATGAACCTCTTTGCCCTTAAGAAAAAATTTTCCAGAAGAGACAGGATAAATGCCACACAGCATAGAACTGAATGTGGACTTACCAGAACCGTTTTCGCCAATAAGGCCGTGTATTTCCCCTGCAAAGAATTCAAGGGACACATCGTTTACTGCGTTTGTTCTTCCAAAATATTTGCAGATTTTTTCTGCCCGTAATAAAATATCGCTCATCTCCCCCTCCTACTTTACGACGCTGCCCTTTACGCCGCGGTTTGTAAGCGTAACAATAGCAAGAAGAACTGCACCGGTAACAAAGTCATTGATTGTTGTGGGTACGTTAAGGGCTACAAGTCCGTTAAAAATCATTGTGATTATGAACTCACCAACAACAATAGCGGTTACAGGGCAACCGTACTTCTTAAAGGCTATGCCAAAGAAGGTACCCATAAGGGGCTTAAAGTTACGGTCCATTGATGCCATGCCGGTTACGGCCAGCATACCCTTTCCGTAGCTGACGGTGAGCAAGGCCATAATTCCTACAAAAAAATGCAAAAGCAAAAAGCCTATGAATTTATATTTACTTACATTTATACCCATGTTTTTTGCAACGTACTCATTGGAGCCTATTGCATTACAATAAGTGCCGATTCTTGTAAAGCGGAGCAAAAAGACCATAAGCAGAAAAGCGAAAAGCGCTACAATATAGTTCCATGGTGCATGGTTAAAAGCAAGAATATTATTAGCAGTTAATTTTCCAGGAAAGCCAGACTTGTCAAAAGAAACAACATAATTTGCAACGCTTTCCAAAATAAGCATAAGTCCTACAGTTACAATCATTGAAGGAATACGCAGTTTAGTATAGAAGAAACCGTTAAAGGCCCCTATTAAAGCTCCACAAAGCAAACAACCGCCTATAAGACCAAAATACCCTAACTGACGGGAAAGAAGAACCCCAACTAAAGAAGAAAGGACTATATTTGCCCCAATGCTGAAGTCAAAAAGTCCCATAACAACAATAAAATAAAGACCGCAGCCACCTACAGCATATTGAATACTAGTCTGCAAGTAGTCTACCATAAGTTTTGAAGTACCAAAATTTTTAGGTGAGCAGATTTTAAAAAGCAGCCAAAATAAAACCGCTAAAACAAGTAGGACTGTTACTCCAAAAAACCTACTTTTTTTAAATGTAAGAAAAGTATTTTCTTTTGAAATAGTTTTTTCATTACTCATTTTTATTTTCCTCTGAAAAAAAGGGCCGGTTTTTTATACCGACCCTCAAAATGCTATTACAACAAGAAGTAAATGCTTACTTGCGGCGACTCTTTACATCTTCAATAGAAAGTTTTGCGGCAGCTGCTTCAAGATCACTTTCAGAAAGATTTGCCATCTCAACAAGTTCTTTCTCATTATAAGGAAGAGAATCAACAAAGTATGTTGCATAAGAAGCATAATCTTCTGAAGAAGCAACGTACAGGTAAGGGAAGTTTACATTGTAGAAACTGTCTGTAGCAACAGTGTAATTACCCTTGATTGCATTGTAAACAAGCATAAAGGCGATAAGTGGGTCACAGTAGTGTCCACCAGATTCAGCAGCCATTCCTCCGGATGCAAGCTGAGAATCAAGGTCTGCAAGGAAGTCTGTAGAAACAACGTTAATAGTACCTTTCTTACCCATTGATTCTATTGCAGCAAGAGCACCAACCAAAGTATCTCCACCGCCACCAGCTACGATAAGAGCATCGATATCAGGATTTGCGTTTATGATAGCCTCTGCTGTTGCACGACCAGAGTCAGAAGTTGTTCCGCCGTACTGGGGATCAAGAAGGGTTACCTTTGCATCTGGATTTGCTGAGTTCCAAGATTCAACGCCTTCTTTGTAGCCCTGCCAACGAAGAAGGAATGTTGCATCCCCTGCTTCCCAACCTTCAAGGGCAATTTTGCGGCTGCCCTTTTCTGCAAGGATGCGAACAAGGTTCTTACCGTTGTCTATTTCGTTTTCGTGAACGGCACCTACATAATATGGTGACTGGCTTGCAAGCTGAAATTCGCTTGGGTTTGTAGCCTGGTCAATAACACGGAAGAACTGTGCGCAGTAAACCTTGTTTGCTGTGCAAGTGTTGATTACAGAAGTCATTTCAGCTGATGCGGAGTTACAGATAATCATACCGTCACAGTCAGCTGCGCAAATTGTTTCTGCAGAAGCTGTTACCTGCTCTGAAATGTGGGCCTGGTCAACATACATAATGTCAACATCCAATGCCTTAGCAGCAGCGTCAAGGATGCGCTTGCACTGGCTTCCTAAAGTATCTGTAGAAGACCAAATGGAAACACCGATCTTAATCTTCTTAGCAGAATCGCTTTTGCTTGCGGTGCCGACATCAGTCTTCTTTGAACAAGAAGCAAACAGGGCTCCGGCAATAAGAGCAGCAGAAAAAATCTTAAATGCTTTTTTCACCTTTTTCCTCCAAAACTTTTATGATACAAATCAATTAAAGTAAATGTGATTTATTATCAATCCGAAGCTTTTTTTTGTCAATTATATTAACATAACATTTAAAAAATTCGTAAAATTCTTAACTTTATCGTAAAAAAATGCCATAAAAAATGGAGATTTTTCATCACCCCAAAGGCTCCTCTTCCCCAATGAATTTTTTTTCATCAAATAATGGAATATTCTGATTATTGAGTTATAATAAAAATCAGATAAGGAGGATTTGTATATTAGTATGGAAGAAAATGTAACAGATTACGGCTCTTTTACACATTTT
>CAJOQA010000073.1 GCA_905236465.1 uncultured Treponema sp. | reverse complement strand
CGGGTAAAAGTCACAAGCCCAATCAGCATGATGTCCATAGCCATGGAAAACTTTACCAATTCAACAATGGGAAAAGAAAGTTCCTCGTGCATCTGCATAAACAATCTTGACATAAACACTAACAATGAACTTTCTGACCTATACAAGTCCCTTAAAATTACAGCCGAAAACCTTACGGAATACATAAACCGAATCCAGCGGGAAAAGGAACTTGAAAAAGAGGTCAAGATTGCAAATGCCGCGAACAAAGCAAAGTCTGTTTTTCTTAGCAACATGAGCCATGAAATCCGCACCCCTATTAACGCTGTGCTTGGCATGGATGAAATGATTTTACGGGAATGCCACGAAGAGCAGATCCTAGGCTACGCTCAAAATATAAAAATCGCGGGAAAAACCTTGCTCAGCTTGATAAATGATATCCTTGATTTTTCAAAAATCGAATCAGGAAAGATGCAGATTATTTTATCTGAGTACGATTTGTCTTCTACTATAAATGATTTGTGCAATATGATAAGTTCTAGGGCAAAGGAAAAGGGGCTTGATTTTATAGTGCATGTTAACCCCAAAATTCCATACCTTCTTTTAGGGGACGAAACAAGGATTAAGCAATGCATTATAAATATTCTTACCAACGCTGTAAAATATACCCCTAGGGGAAAGGTTACGATGACTATTGGCTTTAAGGAAGTTGATAAAGAAAATATCCTTTTAACAGCCAGGGTTGAAGACACAGGTATAGGCATAAAAGAAGAAGATATTCCAAAACTCTTTCATGCCTTTGAGCGCATAGAAGAAGAGCGCAACCGGTCAATTGAAGGAACTGGCCTTGGCATGAATATTGTGCAGCGCTTATTGGCAATGATGGATTCCCATCTTGAGGTAAAGAGCCGTTATGGGCAGGGGTCGGATTTTTATTTTGAGGTTCAACAAAAAATCATAGACACTAGGCCTATTGGGAACTACATGGAAACGTATGAAGGTTCAGTAAAGAAGAATACTTACAGGGAATCCTTTACTGCAGCAGAGGCGAAGGTGCTTGTTGTTGATGACACAAAAATGAATCTTACGGTTTTTACAGGGCTTCTAAAGCAAACACTTATGCAAATAGATACCGCCCTTAGCGGAGAGGAAGCCTTGAACCTTTGCAAGAAAAAGAGCTATGACATCATTTTTATTGATCACAGGATGCCAGGTATGGATGGGCTTGAAACCCTTGCAGAGATTAAAAAGCTTGGCAGCACGTGCCCTACTGTAGCCCTTACCGCGAATGCAATAGCAGGAGCTAGAGAGACCTACCTTGAGGCAGGTTTTACCGATTACCTGACAAAACCAATTGATGAAATAAAACTTGAGCAGCTGCTGATAAAGTACTTGCCACAAAATCTTGTAAAGGTTACAAAAATTTCTGATGAGTCTTTAGAAAAAGACAAAGACTTTATGGAGCAAGTAAAAAAGATTTCAGGCATAGATTATGAGGCAGCCTTAAAGAATTGTGGCAATGCAGAAGTTTTAAAAAATGCAAGTGAGGATTTTTATAATTCTATAGATGAAAAGGCTGAAAAAATCCTAGGCTACGTAAAAGCTGGTGATATTAAAAACTTTACGATTTTAGTCCACGCCTTAAAATCTTCCGCCCGCCTTATAGGGGCAAACTTGCTTAGCTCTGATGCAGCCTTCCTTGAGCAGTGCGGGGATAAAAACAATAAGGAAGAAATAGAAATGAGGACCCCTTCCCTAATAGAGTTTTTGCGTTCCTACAAGTTCCGCCTTGCCCCGCTTTTTACGCAAAAAGAAGAAGCTGAAAAAAAAGAAATCAGCGAGGCGGACTTTACGCAAGTTCTAGGGCAACTGCTAGACTGTGCCCGTGTCTTTGATTTTGATACAGCGGATGCAATAGTAAAGATGCTTGCTGATTATAAAATTCCTTCTGCTAAGCAAGAAGATTTTGTAGCCATAAAAAAAGCCCTTGCAGCGGTTGACCAAGTAGAACTTGTAAAGCTGTTAGAAGCAGCAGTATAAGTATATTTGAGGCATACATAAGGCGGTTCATGGCAAGTATATCTTCTATTTGTGTCTCCCGTTTTTGTATGCCTAAGTAGGGCTTTTCTTCTAGTTTTCCCTGATAAAAGGCAGGTCCGTTAAGCCTTAGCCCTAAGGCTCCGGCTGCAACGCTTTCTACCTGACCTGCATTTGGACTGGGAGATTTATTTCTGTCTGCAAAAAAAACTTTTACTGCGTTAAAAAAATCAAGTCCCCAAAAAGGAGAAAGCAGTATCATTGATACAGCACACAATCTTGCAGGTATAAAGTTCAGCACATCATCAAGCCGTGCGGCTACCGTTCCAAAATATTTATAGCGGTCATTTTTGTAGCCGATCATTGAATCCATTGTAGAGGCTGCCTTAAAAAATATTCCGCCGACTCCCCCAAAGAGCGCCATAAAAAATAAGGGAGAAGAAACTCCGTCGCTTGCATTTTCTGCAACAGTTTCTATCGTGGCCTTTACTATTTGCTCCTGGCTTAAATTTTCTGTGTCCCTACCAACTATAAAAGAAAGGGCTTTTCTTGCCCCAACAATATTTCCTTTTTTTAATTCAACATATACTTTTTTGCTTTCTTTTTGAAGCCCCCTGGCAGCCAAGCAGTAGCACATAATGACTATTTGTAAAAGGGCATAAAGTATAAAATTGATCTTATAAGCTAAAAACAAAAGAGAAAAAGTAACGAGGGAAGAAATAAAAATAACAAGGAAGCACAAGAGCAGGCCTTTTGCCCTTTGCAGATTTTTTGAATCTTTTTCTGGCCGACAAAGCTTATTATCTAAAAAACTGATAAGCATACCGATCCAACGGACAGGATGCGGCAAGCAATAGGGGTCAGCAACAATTGAATCCAATATAAAGGCTAAAAGTAAAAATAAATACGTTATCTGCATAAGCATAGGTAAATACAACAAGACAGAGTTTGCAAAAGTTCGCAAAGACATAAAAACCAACCGCACAAGTCTCCGCTTGTACCGTTAAAGTTCTTTTTGCAAAGAAAATAATAGTAGGCAAAAGAAAGCAAAGAAAATGAAAGTATAAAAAGAGCTAGGACAGGATTAAGAAAAAGCATTAGTACAGTTAACACCATAAATTCAAGAAAGAGAATTATAAGCAGGCAGGTCTTTGCAAAAAAATTCTCGCTGGCAAAAGTATTTACTGTCCCGCTTTTTTTTGCTTTAGGGAAAAGCTCTACGGAAATTCCGCTTAGTATTCGTGAAAGTGTAAAAGACATGGCCCAGACTGCTATAGTTTTTAAGTCTATATCTTGTCGAAAAGCAATATAGTATTCAAAAGATAAAAGCAGTATGCAAAGAAGAAAGAAACGAATTATAGCGAATGCGCCTACATGCGGGTCTTTTAGAATCTCTAGTTTTTTTTCAGTGTCGCAGTATGCGGACAAAGCGTCGCTTGTGTCTATAAAGCCGTCAGCATGTATTCCACCCGTAACTATAAGGGGCAAGGCAAAAAGAAAGCCTGTAAGGGTAAAAGTTGGAAGTGAATATTTTTTTGCAAAGTAAAAGAGAAGAACTTGCGCAAAAGAAATAAATGTTCCTACTAAAGGAAAAAAGACTATAGCAACTTTTACCTCTTTTGTTTTCCAGCTAAAAGTTGGCATGGGGATTTTTGAGTACATGGAAAAAGCTATTGCAAATGATTTAAAAAGATTCAAAAGTGCCTCCTTGAATATCTACTTTCCAACCACAAGCAAAATCAGGTTGCCACTGGTACAAGTTTTTATTTTCTTTTGGAAAAAGAAAATTCATTATTGTTGCAATAGGGCCACCGTGAGAAAAAAGGGCTAAATCATTCATTTCAAGCATAGGCAACAGGTGCTTAAAAGATTTCAAGACCCTTTCTTCCATTAGGGCCCCACTTTCGCCTTGAGGGCAAATATTTTTTTTATTGCAACCGCTTATCCACTTTTGATAGTCCACATTATTTTTTAACTCTTCATAGGAATGATTTTCAAAAATACCAAAAGACATTTCTTTGAGTTCAGGAATAATAGAATACTCCAAGTCAGGATACAAAAGCCTTAATGTCTCCTGAACCCTTATGAGGGGGCTTGAATAAACTTTTGCCTGCGCAATATTTGGAAAGAGGCCTGCCTCTTTTTTTTTCAAAAGCAAGTCCCTGCCTTTTTGGCTTAAGTGTAAATCTAAGGCACCGCAGTATTTGCCTTCTTCATTTGCAAGCGTCAAGCTGTGGCGAAATAAAAAAAGTTTTTTCATGAAAGCTCTTCCCCTATTCCGCAGGTAATGCGGTAAACCTTGCTATTAGCAGCAAGTTCCCTCATGTAAAGGCCAGAGCTTTCCCGCCACTTTCTTTCAAAGGCATCTATGGGGACAAGACCACAATATATATCTGTAAAAATAAGAATTGTGCCTTCTTTAAAGTCCTTAAAGGGGGTGAGGTTATTCTTTAGGCAAAAGTATACGTAGTTTTCAAGTTTGCAAATACATCTTTTGGAAAAATCGGGAACTTGGCTTTTAGAACAAATGCAAAGCTCTGTGTCGTTAAGGGCAAACCTTTTTTTAGCAAAGTCCTGTTTTCCTTGGAAGGCACCGCCAAAAATAAGTGTGTATTTTTTTTCTTTATTCATATCACTTTTATCTCCCTGCAAAGAAGAAAAAGAACAAGTTCCCTTATGCACAAGGGGAAAAGTACAAGAAATTTCTATATAGCTATTACAGACTTTTACAAGTTCTTTTTCTATAAAGGCAAGTGAAGAGCGATAACATTCGCTTTCGTAAGTGTAGCTAAGACAATCACTATAGATAAAATCGCTGACAACTACAAGGCAGTAAACTTTAGAAGCAAAGTTTATTATTTCTTTACACAGCTCTTGTGCAGAATCTTTTTCAAAGCAAAAATTTTTTCCGTCAAATAAAAACATTCTGTTTGCAAGAAGAAGTGTAAGGGAATCAAGCAGAAAGAGGGACTTTAAATAAACAGGCTTATCTAGTGCAGGCAACTTTTCTGTTGCTTCTATAGTTTCAAAATCCATCCCTGCCCTGCTTTTTAAATGAGATTCAACTTTTTTTTCATCTTCAGCATCACGCACATGCAGGGTTGCAAGATAATATTTTTTTCTTTTTTCAGCAAGTTCCATGCAAACCCTTTGCGCAAAGTCAGACTTGCCATTTTTACAGCCACCAGTAATAAGTATTAGCATTAAAAATCTCCTGCCGCCCGTATCTCTTTTAAGTAATCATCATTTATGTTTGCATTTTCAAAAGTCGCCATACCAGAAACAAAGGCTGTAGCAGCTTCTATTATATTGAAGGCAAGGGGACAACCGCTACCTTCCCCCAGCCGCATATCCAAATGCAAGTAGGGGGAAAGAGACATCTCGTTAACTGCAAGAAGATACCCTTTTTCTTTGGAAAGATGCGAAGGGAAAAAATAAGATACAGCTTTGGAACTCATTCTATACGCACATAATGCTGCAATTGCGGAAATATAGCCATCTATTACGACAGGAATTCTAGTTGCAGCAGCGCCTAGAAAAAATCCGCACAGAGCCGCAATATCAAGTCCTCCTACCCTAGCTAAGATTTCAGTTATAGACTTTGCAGACTTTACATTATTTACCGCCAGTGCTTTTTTTATAACTTTTATTTTATTTTCTAAAGCAGCATCTGTAAGTCCCCCTCCCCTACCTGTAATTTCTTCTACAGGGGAAGAAGTAAGAGCTGCAAGAACTGCTGTTGAAGTTGTTGTGTTTGCAATTCCCATTTCTCCAGAGCCTAAAATATCGATTCCATCTTTTTTTGCAAGATAGGCAAAGTCAATTCCAACAAGGATTGCTTTTTGGCAGTCTTCCACAGACATAGCGGCCTCAAGTGAAATATCATTGGTTCCCTTCATAATATTCCGGTTAAAAATTTCTTTGCAATCGTAGGCTGTAGCAATTCCAACATCAACAACTTGAAGCTGGCAGTTAAAGTAAGCTGCAATACTTGACATCCCAGTAAGGGCTTTTGTCATATTGACTGCCTGCTTAGCAGTAACAGAAATGGGGGCAGAAGAAACACCTTGGTGTGCAACACCATTGTCTGCACAAAAAACGCAGATCCTTTTTTTTGAGATTTTATTTTTTACCCTGCCAGTAATTGCAGAAAGTTTACTAGCAATTTTTTCTAGTTGCCCCAAACTGCCTGGTGGCATAGCAAGGCTGGCAATATAGTCTTTTGTTTTTTTTTCAGCATCATGGTTTACTTCACTAATAGAATCTATTACTGACTGGATTTTTTCTTCTAAGATTTCACTCACAGTATACGTCCTTTATTGCATCTAACAAAAATAGATTTTCTTCCTCTGTCTTTACCGCAACCCTAAAATAAAAGGCTGTGCTGTCATTAAGCCCGATAAAATTGCAACAAGACCTAAGTAAAATTCCCCCTTCTAAAAGAGATGGGAAAATATCTTTTTTACACTTAAACAATAAAAAGTTTGCCTGGCTTTTAAAAACTTTTATGCCATAATCTTCAAGCCCTTCAGCTAAAAATTTCCTTTGCTTACAAACAAGGTCTAAAGTTTTTCTAATATATTCCTCATCACTTAGGGCCAGGCAACCGGCTTCTTGTGCAATAGAAGAGACACTCCATTCACTTTGAAAACTTTTCATTTTATTTAGAAGAGCCAAGTTACTAGAAATTGCATACCCTAAGCGGAGGCCTGGCATCGCGTATATTTTGGTAAAGGCAGAGCATAAAATCAACCTGTCATTTCCCTTTAATAAGTCTGCACAGGTAAAAGTATTTTTTTCTTCAACAAAGTCAATAAAACTTTCATCAACAAAAAGAAAAATATTTTCTTTACGGCAATAATCGGCTAAATATTTTAGCAGGGATTTTTCCATGCACAGGCCGGTAGGATTATTGGGATTGCAAAGAAAAATTACATCTATTTTTTTTGGGGAATTTTTCAAAAAGTCAAAAAGTGCCGGTGTAATTGCAAAGTCATTTTCTTCTTTTAGAAAATAAGGAACAAGCTCTGTTCCGCTTGCGCATAAGGCCCGTTCGTAACCAGAAAAAGTTGGGCAAAAAACAAGGGCCCGTTTTGCCCCTAGGGCATAAGATAGCAGACTAATCACCTGGGATGCACCGTTAGCTGCTAAAATATACTTTTGCTCAAAGCCCTTTTTTTCCGCAATTTTTTCAATAAGCATTTTACACTTTCTGTCAGGGTATTTTTGCGCAAGAGCATTGCAGTTATGTAAGAAATCAGAAACAGCAGCAGGTAACCCCAGGGGATTTATGTTAACAGAAAAATCATGTTTTACTTGTAGATACTGTTCGCATTCCCCCCCGTGGAAAGAATCTTTAGCAGAAAAAGTTTCTTTGCTTTCTTTTAGCAAAGAAATAATTTTTTCATAGTTTTCTGCCTTATGGGGAAAAGTACAATCACTGCATTTTTTTATAACCTTTCCGTTTTTTTCTATAAACGCAGGACTTCCCGGGCACTGTATTCTATTATAAAAGGGGCAGTAACAAAAAAGACAGTTTAAGTCCTTAATATTCTTATGGCAGGGATAAAAATTGCAATCTGTATTAGAAAAAAAGCGGGAAGAGTTTTCCATTTAAATCAATAAAAAGGTAAAAACTAAAGCTGCCTGAAAAAACAGGCAGCTAAAGAATTACATGGCAGTATAACCGCCATCAACAGGCAGGACTACACCTGTAACATAACTTGAAGCAGGAGCTGCAAGGAAAACCGCGGCTGTATCAAGCTCACCTTCATTTCCATAGCGGCTTAATGGAATCATAGTCTGTGCATTCTGCTGGAAGAAGTCAGAATCCAAAGTCTCTTTTGTAAGAGGAGAATAGAAGTAACCAGGGCAGATTGCATTTACAGTTATGCCATACTTCCCCCACTCAGATGCAAGGCCTCGTGTAAGATTTACTACACCGCCTTTTGCAGCATGATAAGGTGAACATGGAGCAACCTTGTTACCGACAAGACCATACATAGAAGCAATATTGATTATTCTGCCAAACTTTGCAGGAATCATTGCTTTCTTTGCAACTGCACGAGCTACACGGAAAGTACCAAAAAGGTCAATATTGATTTCATTATTGAACTGATCATCAGTAATATCTTCAGCAGGAGCTACAGCACCAGTCCCAGCATTGTTGATAAGAATATCGATACGCTTGAACTTTGCAAGAACTTCATCAACGGCAGCCTCAACCTTAGCTGTATCCGTAATATCACAAGGAATTGCAAGTGTTTCTACACCGAATTCATCATGTATTTCTTTTGCAACAGCATCAATTTTATCTTTGCGACGAGCTAGGGCAACTATTTTTGCCCCCTGACCTGCAAGTGCTTTTGCCATCTGAACACCAAGACCTGTAGAACAGCCAGTAACCAGAGCCACACGATCTGAAAAATCAAATAATTTGTTTGCCATTTTTCCTCCGGAACAAATATCCCTTTTAGTATACAGCAATTTTTATTTTTTGAAAAGGGTAAAAATAAGCAATGGGTAACTTTAAACAAAGCCTTAACTTTTTATGGGCAATAGTGTATACTAGGGCAATGATTGAAATCAGCAAAATAAAAAAAAGCTATGGGAAAAAAGCAATACTCACGGCTGCCTCTTTTTCAATGCCGGAAGGAACTTGCACAGGAATCATAGGGAAAAATGGTTCTGGTAAGTCAACACTCCTTTCTATACTTGCAGGCGTATGTAAAGCAGAAGGAGCATTTTTTTATCAGGGAAAAGATCTCTTAAAAGAAAAAAAACTCAGGCAGAATCTTGTAGCCTATGTTCCGCAGGGGTTGCCCCTTTTTCCAGAATTAACGGGCCTTGACAATTTGCTTTTATGGTACAAGTGCAGAAAAAAAGATTTATCTGAACGGCTTGAAAAAGACTTACTCCTTAATTTGCAGATAAAAGATTTGCTGAACCTAAAAGTAAACAAAATGTCAGGCGGAATGAAAAAGAAACTTAGCATAGCCTGTGCCCTTTCAGAAAACCCACAAATACTTTTACTTGATGAACCCACTAGTGCCCTTGACATTTGCGCCAGGATGCAAATAAAAGAGTATCTCGACAAGTTCAGGAAAGCTGGAAAAAGTATTATTTTAGTTACCCACAATGAAGACGAGATTCGTTTTTGCAATCAATGCTTTATGCTGAATAACGGTATTTTAAGCCCCTACACTTTTACCGGAGACCTAAAAAAATTAGCAACAGATTTGGAAGGCCAGCAATGAGATACAGTCTAATCCAAATAAAAAGGGCAGCTAGTCTTTTTGCGCAAATATTCATACTTTTTCTTTTGATTCTTTTTACAGCTTCACTTTTTATTTTTTTTACTTTTAAAGCGGCAGAAAAAAATCAGGTAAACGCAAAAATAAAAATCGGCATAGCCGGCAAAGATGAAAATAATTATTTTCGGATGGGAATAGTAGCCTTGGAATCGATGGACGAATTTGGAAAGGCCTGCACCTTTACCCAATTTAAAAGTGAAGAGGCTGCTAAAAGTGAATTTAAAAAAGGGAACATTGACATTTACGCAGTCATTCCAGACGGATTTATTGATTCTATAATATACGGGCACAACAAAAGGGTAAAAGTTTTTTTAAATGGAAGCCAAACACCGCTTGGCTCAAAGATAATTTCAGATTTGCTGACAGGTGTCTCCTCCTTAATCACGGACACGCAGGCTGGCATTTACAGCTACCACGATTTCTATAAGTATTACCTAAAAAACTACACGCAGCAAAGGGCAGAAGATGAATACCAACTGAATTTTGAATATGCCAGGTTGATTTTAAACCGGGAAAATCTTTTTAGCATAGAAGTACAAGATTCATCTTCACTACTTCCCCTGCATTTGCGCTACTTATGTAAACTGCTTGTCCTGCTCCTTTTTTTATGGACACTTTGCCCTGCCTTTTTATACATAAGCCCTGATAACGCTATGCTAAAAATGTTAAGGGCAAGAGGTTACAATATTTTTCTGTTAACGGTAAAAGACTTTTGCAGCTGCCAGCTGTTGCTTACCTGCTCTTTTCTTTTACCAGGCTTACTTTTTCTTTTTCTTAGCAAAAACACAGGTCTTACGCTTTTAATGCTATACCCCACAACTTTTTTTATTTCAGCACTTGTAATTTTTACAAGCCAGCTTTCACGGTTTTTACCGGCAGTTCTTCTTTTAAATTTTTTGATTGCACTTTTTTTTGCAGCCTACCCTCAAAACTTTTTTCTAAAAACAATAGAGGCTGCTTTTTTAAAAGACAAGTATTTTGTAAAAATTATAGCCCTCTCTTTTGCTGCCCTGTTACTTTTGATTTTTGCTTCGCTGATTAAAATGCGGAGGCTTCAAGATGAATAAAGTCTGTTTTTCTTTACGAAGCCTTTATATACTTAATAAAAGATTTTTAAAAAATCCCCTTATGCTGATAATGCTTATACTTATCCCCGTTTCCTCATTTGCAATAAAAGTATATACTAGGGAAAGTCTTAAAGGAGTCAAAGCACTTGTTTTTATTCAAGAAGATGCGGATACGATTTCTTTGGACATTGCAGAAAAACTTTTTTCTTTACAAGGAATTGTCACTTATCAAAAAGCTGAAAGTAAGCAAAAAATAGAAGAAAAAATTTCTAGCGGGGAATACACAATTGCCTTTATAATTCCTAAAAACTTTTATAAAAGTCTTCAAGAATACGAGAAGGGAAAGGTAAAAGAAAAAATAACAGTTATTGTTAAGGAAAAAAATATAATAACCCTTCTTGCAAAAGAAGATTTTTATGCAAAAATTTTTGAGTTTACCTCCCGTGTCGTAAGCCTTTCCTATTTAGAAAGAAAAGATGCCCCCCTTGATGAAGAAGACACTTTGGCATTTACTGTAATTTATAAACAAAATCAAAGCAAAGATTCTATTTTTGAAATTCAAATGCTCGATGGAAAAAGTGAAAACTTAGAACTTTTGCCCCTTAGAGGAATTTTAAGCGTAATAATTTTGCTGACCTCACTTTCTGCAGCAATGTTCTTTTTGCAAGACAAAGGCAAGGGGCAATTTGAAACATTTTATTCTTCTTACTGCAAACGCATTTTGTTCACCTATGTTTTTTTGGCAACCCTAGATAGTACAAGTATTTCTCTTTTAGCTCTAAGACTTTGCAAAGCAACTGTTTTTTTACCCTATGACCTTGTTATAAGTTTTTTATTTGCCCTAGTTTGCACGGCATACTCAACAGTACTTACCCTTCTTTTAGGTAAAATACAAAGATTTGCAGCTTTGATAAGCCTGATAATCCTTTGCTCCCTAATTTTCTGCCCCATACTAATAGACGTTGCTGCGCTTTCAGGTATTAAAATATTCAGAGTGATAGGACACCTGCTGCCCCCCTACTATTATTTAAAATCCTATTGGCAGCAAGAAAACGTTTTGGAATCAATACTTGCACTTTCGTTTATGCTAGTCTGCATAAAAATAATCCCCTATAGGAGAACAACAAGATGAATGAAGAAAGATTCAAGAAGCAAAGAGATTTTATTCTTGAGGTAGACAAAGAAAAAAATATTTACCGGCAAACACATCTTACAGGTCATGGTCGCAATGAAGGAGATGCTGAACACGCATGGCACATGGCCCTTATGGCATATCTGCTCGGTGAATATGCAAACGAAAAAATCGACCTTGCAAAAACAATGGCAATCTGCCTAATACATGACATTGTAGAAATAGATGCCGGCGACACCTACGCCTATGATGAAGAAGCAAAAAAAAGCCAGGCAGAAAGGGAAGCAAAGGCTGCTGAAAGAATCTTCGGGCTTTTACCCCACGATCAAAAGGAAAAACTAAAAGCGTTATTTTATGAATTTGAAAACAGAAGCAGCCCTGAAGCAAAGTTTGCCCGGGTACTAGATAATTTGCAACCAATACTTCTTAACGTAAGTAACGACGGTAGCGACTGGAAAGCTCATGGAGTAAGGGCTGAACAAGTACGAGACCGCAACAAGAACAACAAAGACGGTTCTTTAGAGCTTGCATCTTTTATAGAAGATTTAATTTTCAGGCAAAAGGAAAAGGGCAACCTAAAATGACTGCCCTTACAAAAATTTCTACTCCTTTCGTAACCTGACGAACTGATCTGTAAAGCCCTTGTCAAACAGGGCTTCCTGCGTATCTTCAACATCAGCGGCCGCAACCCGTCTGACAACAACACGGACCATACCTGATTTTGTTGTTTGGTAAGAAAGATCTGTAAAGCCTGCATTAACAAGTTTTTGGGCCAGGGCTTTTGCATTTGCCTTATTTGCAAAGGCTCCAAGCTGAATGTCGTAATACTTGCCGTTCAGCAAAGTAACAGAAGCCTTATCCCTTTCTGCAGCAGTGCCTTCTCCCGAAGCTAAGATATCGATTCTAACCTTTGCAGTCCCGCTTTTTATCATATCAAGTTTTACTGCCGCGGATTTAGACAAATCAATTTCCCTGCCAGCTACAAAGGGCCCCCTGTCATTGACACGTACAATAACAGACTTACCATTAGCAAGATTAGTGACCTTTAGCATTGTGTTAAAGGGCAAGGTCTTGTGGGCGGCCGTGTAGCCATACATATTAAAAACCTCGCCATTAGAAGTTTTACGGCCATGAAACTTTTCCGCATAATAAGAAGCCGTAACCCCGCTTTTGTAAAGGGTTGCGGCTTTTAAATCAAGTGAAAAAACAAGGGTGAAAAAAAGTGTAAATAATAAAAATTGTATTTTGCTTACTCTCATAATTCTATTTTCGGCAAAATACAATATCTGTTTAGAAGTCTTGCTTTATATTTTCTACATTAATTCCCTGATCTTTTTCGCGAATTTCAACACGCCTAATTTTACCAGAAACGGTTTTAGGTAACTCGTCAACAAATTCAAAAACACGGGGGCACTTGTACATGGCTGTATTTTCTTTTGCAAAAGTAGAAAGCTCAACTTCCAATTGATTCTTATCTGCATTCTCGTAACCGGCAGAAAGAACTATAGTTGCCTTTATTACCATACCGCGCTTTAAGTCTTCAATGCCAGTTACCGCACACTCAAGAACAGCGGGATGCTTTTGCAAAATAGATTCAACTTCAAAAGGACTTACCCTATAACCGGAAGTTTTTATGATGTCGTCTTTTCTGCCAACAAACCAAACATACCCATCTTCGTCCATGTAAACATTGTCACCGGTATGGTAAATTGAACCGTAAAAGGCATTAGCGGTAAGCGTAACATCTTTGTAGTAGCCGACCAAAAGCCCAAAGGGGTGGCTCTTGTCCACGTGAATACAAAGTTCCCCAACTTCTCCAGTAGGTACAGGCTTTTGATTTTCATTCAAAACCTCTACATCGTAAAGGGGGTTGGGTAAGCCCATGGAACCAGGCTTTATTGGAGAATAATCCATAAAGTTACCGCAAATTACAGTTGATTCAGACTGACCGTACCCTTCATAGATTTTCTTTCCTGTCTTTTCATACCATTTGTTAAAGACTTCATCGTTAAGGGCCTCGCCTGCGGTACTAAACCGTGTACACTTGCTCAAGTCGTACTTGCTCAAATCTTGGCGGACTAAATAGCGGTAGACTGTTGGGGGAGCACAGAAAGTCGTAAGCCCGTACTTAGAAATCATCTCCAGCATTTTGGAAGGTCTGAACATGTTCATGTCATAAACAAAAAGGGCGGTACCGGCAATCCACTGGCCGTAAATCTTACCCCAAGTAGCCTTTGCCCAACCGGTTTCAGCGATGGTCAGGTGGAGACCGTCTTCCACAACATGCTGCCAATACTTTGCGGTCATAATGTGGCCTATTGGGTAATCAAAGTTATGCAATACCATCTTTGGGAAACCGGATGTTCCCGAAGTAAAATAAAGCAACATTGGGTCATTGTTATGAATAGCGGCTTCACCTACAGGACGGGGAAATTCAGCTGGCAGTTTTTCATATTCAGCATGGAAATTATCCCAACCTTCCCTCTCAGGTCCTACTGTAACATAATTCTTAACAGTAGGAGATTCTGCCTTAGCATTTTCAATTTCAGTTAAGATATTGGGGTTATCATAGGAAATTATCATCTTCACATCAGCTGCGTTCGTGCGATAAACAATGTCCACTTTTAAAAGCTGGTCTGTCGCAGGAATTGCAATGGCGCCTATACGATGTAAGGCTGGCATAAGAAACCACCACTCGTAGCGACGGCGCAACATCAGCATTACAGTATCACCTTTTCTAATTCCCTTTGTCTGCAACCAATAAGCAGCTCTTTTTGATTCTCTTGAAATATCCGCAAAAGTAAAAATCTTTTCATCCCCAGAATCATCTATCCAAACTAAAGCCCTTTTTTCAGGACATTCAGTAGCATAGCGGTCTATAATGTCATAAGCAAAATTAAAATCTGGCAAAGAATGAAGGCGACAGTTTTCCTTAAAATCCTTATAATCCTTAAAAGGT
>CAJOQA010000072.1 GCA_905236465.1 uncultured Treponema sp. | reverse complement strand
TTTCGGGGTTCCGGCTAGGCCTTCATTGCTCATTTCATTCCGCAACCCGCTTACGCGGGCCCCTACAATCGGGCGTAGGTGGCAGCATGCCGAACTAAACATATATGATTTATTTTGAATTAAAATTTAAGGGCATCTCGAAAAACTCACTTTCGTGACTTTTTCGAGATTGCCTGCGAATTCTAAATCGCTGTAATAGCGCGATTTAGAACATCGCTATTTCAAAGAAGCCTCGAAAAACTGCAGTTTTTCGAGGCTTCCTTAATTGTATTTTTACTTGATTAAAAATTAAATTTAAATTACAGTTATATTCAATGATTCACTTTCATGAATTAGATAAGGTTATGTATTATGCAGAAATTTCAAAGGCTTCGTTGGAGTGTTGGAGTTCTGATATTTGTAGTGATGAAAGTAGAGGGCTTTTTTCAAGAATAGAGAAGAGAATCCCTAATAAGGTGAGATGTGCAGCTATTTCTGCAGGAGCAGGTGCTGTAGTATAGGTGCCTGCATAGGAGTTGCGACTAGTATGGTTATTAATGTTCCTGTAGTTGGACAGATTGCTGGAGCTGCTGCTGGTGCTATTGTTGTTGGTAGCTCTTCAGGAAAGGCTGGTTATGATAAGGAATCGATATGCGTAGATGTTCCATTAAAGTTTTAATATTTATAACTTTACTTCTTACTACCTTACATTGTTATTCGCAAGAAGTTGAATCGCCTTTTTTTCTTCATTTCCTTTGTCCCTTGAGTTTGCAAAAGATGTGAAGTATACGGGTAATTTGCCGCTTTTAGTCCATCAAGACAGCCTTTTTTCAGCCTTTCATTCTTACTGCTATCTGGACGGAACAAAGGTGTCATATAGGCAGGTGAATAAGATTGTATATAATATAGAAGGAAATAGAAGTTTGGTAAAAAAATCCAGATTCTGGAATGTTATGGTTTTATCAAGTTTGGGTGCCGGCTTGGCTTCTGCCCTTGTGGTTCCCTATCTTTCTGACAACGAGGATGTACAAACTTTAGGTGTGGCAGGTGGTGTTGTTTTCTTTTGTACAATGATGATTTCTGGTTTTGCCCGCGATTCTTACCAGGCCAGGGCTGTAGACCGATATAACATTCATGTCCTGGGGCTTCCATTACCGTAAGGGGCCCCCTCGACTAGGCTCTGGGACCGTTTTTTTAGTACATGTATGTAATCACTAACTGGTAAGTGCCCCGTGTAAGCGGCACGTCACCCCCTTAGCACCAGCAATACAACTAATCATCGTAGCAAAAAAGATGATACTTCCTTGCCAAACGTGTACGCGCCAAGGAGGGCACGAGTTAGCGCCTGCAGAAAATTCTGCAATCCGAAGGAAAATCCAGGATGGATTTTCCTTCGGCCCTTGACTAAATATGTTTAATAATCTACTATAATCTACTATGACCGTTAACGAGCTTCGTTCTAAATACATTGAATTTTTTAAATCAAAAGGCCATGTTGAAATCAGCGGAAAATCCCTCCTTCCAAACAATGACCCTACCGTACTTTTTACAACTGCTGGTATGCAGCCACTTGTTCCTTACCTTTTAGGGGAAGAGCATCCTTCGGGAAATAAACTTACAGATTACCAAAAGTGTGTTCGCACAGGAGATATTGATTCTGTTGGGGATCCAAGTCACCTTACTTTTTTTGAAATGCTGGGTAACTGGTCTTTAGGTGCATATTTTAAACAAGAATCTATAGCTTATTCTTTTGAGTTTTTAACATCTCCTAAGTACTTGGGAATTCCCAAAGAAAAACTGAATGTTACCGTTTTTGCAGGTGAGAATGCAGACGGAACCGTTATACCTCGAGATGAAGAGGCTGCTGCACGATGGGAAGAAATGGGTATTGCAAAGGATCATATCTTCTTCCTTCCCCGTGAAGATAACTGGTGGGGACCAGCAGGGCAAACAGGTCCCTGTGGTCCAGATACAGAGATTTTCTATGATAATGGACAGGAAAAGTGTGGTCCTGACTGCCGGCCAGGTTGTCACTGCGGTAAGTACCTTGAAATTTGGAACAATGTTTTTATGGGCTACAACAAAGATTCTCAAGGTCACTACAATGAGATGCAGCGTAAGTGTGTAGATACAGGAATGGGTGTTGAGCGCACAGTTTCTGTTCTAAATGGAATGAAGTCTGTATACGAGACAGATGTTTTTCAGCCTATCATAAAATCTATAGAAGAACTTTCAGGCAAAAAATATGGGGAAGCGGAAAGTGATGATACTGCAATCCGTATAATTGCAGACCATATCCGCACCGCAACCTTTATTTTAGGAGACCCCCAGGCTGTAACACCTGCAAGAACTGGGGCCGGTTATATTCTCCGCCGTATAATCCGCCGTGCAGTTCGCTATGGTCGCAAGTTGGGAATCGAAGGGGCCTTTTTGGCAAAACCCGCTTCCATAATCGTGCAAGAATACAAGGATGCTTACCCTGAGCTTCTTGAACATGAAGTTTTTATAAAAGAACAGCTTACTTTGGAAGAAGAAAGATTCGGTAAGACCCTTAAGTCCGGTGAGGCTGAATTCCAAAAACTTTTGCCAAACCTTCAAAAGAATCCTAAAAAGATAATTCCTGGCCGCGTGGCATTCAGGTTGTACGATACCTTTGGCTTCCCCATTGAAATTACTCAGGAAATGGCAGAAGAAGCAGGCATGACTGTTGACGTGGAAGGCTTTAAGGCTGAAGAAAAGAAGCATCAGGAAGAATCTAGAAGCCTTTCTGCCGGTACTTTCAAAGGTGGTCTTGTTGATCACAGTGAGGTTACGACAAAGTACCATACTGCAACCCACCTCTTGCAACAGGCCCTTGTACAGGTTTTAGGTGATGAGGTTGCCCAGAAGGGCAGTAATATTACCGCTGAGCGTATGCGCTTTGACTTTAGTTTCCACAGGGCGATGACAAAAGAAGAAGTCAAGCAGGTAGAAGATATAGTAAATCAGAAAATCCAGGAAGACCTGCCTGTTTCTATGGAGATAATTCCTCTTGAAGAAGCAAAGAAGCAGGGGGCACGGGCCCTTTTTGGTGAAAAATACGAAGCTAATGTAAAAGTTTACACAATCGGCACTAAAGACAAGTGGTTTAGCAAAGAAGTTTGCGGTGGCCCACATGTTCAACATACGGCTCAAATTGGGCAATTTAAAATTACAAAAGAACAGTCTTCATCTGCGGGAGTCAGACGCATAAGGGCAACTATTGAGGGTGGATTACCTTTAGATAAGTAACCTTTTTCATAACAGGCTGTTTTAATTAATAAAGGGCAGGGCGCTTGTCTTGCCTCTAAACTTTAGTTACAGAGGAAAAGTTATATGAAACGTTTTGCTATCGGAATATCTATTATGTTGGCACTAGCTGGTGTTGCTTTTGCTCAGAGCGATTTGCAACCATTGGCAGTTGTAAAATTAAATAAATCTGAAACAATTACCCTAAAACAGCTTAAGGCTCACGTAAGTGTAACTGAAAAGCAGTATCAGGCCTATGGCGTTAATATGACTTCTGAACAGAAGGTCAAGATGCGTGAGCAGATGCTTGAAAGCATGATTGCAAATAAATTGATAGCTCAGCAGGCTGCTAAGGAAGGCCTTTCTGTTACAGACACTCAGGTAACCGCTGCCTTTGTAGGGCTTTTCAATCAGGGAGGCAATCAAAACGTTACGGAAGCCCAGCTTGAAGAAGAATGTAAAAAGGCTACCGGTAAGTCACTTTCAGAGTATATAAAGGAACAGACCGGCATGACTGTTGCTGAATATAAGAACCAGGTAAAGGAGCAGCTCATGGTTCAACAGTATATCTTTGCTAAAAAGGGGGCAGAGGTAAAGAATATTGCAGCTACAGATAAAGAAATCCGTGACTTCTACGAGCTTAATAAAGCCTCTCTTGTTTGGGATGATATGGCGAAACTTTTCCTTGTTGCAGTTCCAAAAGGAAATGATGCTGAAGCTGCTAAGAAAAAAGCAACGGATATGATGAACCAGATTTCTAAAAATCAGGCAAAAAGGTCAGAAATGATTGCCGCTTCAGATAACGGAAAAGCCTACCAGGCCGGAGAAATCTTAGTTCATAAAAATGCCCAAACTGCCCGTATGCAGGGGTGGACAATGGACAACTTGAACGAGCTTTTTGAAAAGAAGGTTGGTTATACCAGTGAGCTTATCGATGCCTCAACAAACTACCAGTTCTATTCTATCTTAAAGAAGTACGATGCTAAGATGCTTGGAATAAGTGATTTGGTTCAACCCGAAACAAATGTTACAGTTTACGAATATATTAAGGGAAATCTTACTAACAACAAGCAGAGCCAGGCTTTACAGGTGGCGGCACAGGCACTTGTAAAGAGCCTTGATACAAAGGAAAACGTTGACCGCAAAAAGACGGGTGACGCTTTGACTAAGCTCTTAAGCTGGTAAGCGGGTAGCTTTATGTCTCGCAGAAAAAGTCGCATATTAGCTTTTCAGGCTCTTTACTCATACGATATGGGCAAGGAGCCCCTTGAACAATTATTAAAACTTGAATGGGCAAATAACAGTGAAGGTGAGGGAAATTCTGCCGATACTGATAGTAACGATTTTGCCCGTATTCTTATTGCTGGAACAATAAATCATATTGCTGAAGTTGATGAAAAAATCAAGAAGCATCTTTCCGCAAAATGGGAATTCGACCGTGTTAATAAAGTTTCGTTGGCAGTTTTAAGGATTAGCGTTTTCCAGATTCTTTACCAAAAGGAAACACCTGCAACTGTTGTTATAGACGAGGCCATTGCTATTGTAAAAAAATATGGCTCTGACGATGCCTTTAAATTCATTAATGCAGTTTTGGACAATATTCGTAAAGAGACGGAGCTTGAAAAAGTTTAGAATTTCTTTATTTATTATCCTCTTTGCCCTTGCCGGAGCAGTTTTTTTTGATTCTTGCTCTTCCCATTCTGAGGGTTCTGCTATTGCTACAGAGCTAGGCTTTGTTGATATCCTGATAAGTCAGGGAGACACGCAAGGGGCAATGACTTTGCTCAAAAAAACTGAGAAGTTGGCTGTAGCTCCAAATGATTTTATCGGCATCTACAAGCGGTATGCAACACTTGGGGAAAATGGTAATGCTGAAAAAATTCTTAAAAAAGCTTTAAAAAAACATAAGGGACAGGATGCCTTGCTGGCTGTCTATTCCTACTTTTTAATAAATCAAAATAGAACTGAAGAAGCCTTGTCTGTATCAGCTCACCTTTCTTCCGGTAGCTATTCTTCTATTTATGCTGAAGCTTTTCTTAAATATGCTTTGGAAAGTCAAAAGTCAGCTGATGAATTATTTGCCGAAAAAAAATCTTTCTTTTCTTCAATTTTAAGTTTCTTTAGCAGTAAAAGGAAAGGGGCTGAAGAAGTAGATGATGGGAAAAAATTTGATGTTTTTTATGACAGCCGCTTTGCTACAATTTATATGGATGCCTTTAGATCTACAGGTATTGCCAAGTGGGCTATGAATGCCGCTGTCTTGCAAATGAACGAGGGGCTTTTTGACAAGGCTTGTGAAGCCTATCCTAATCAAGTAGACAGCTTGGATGAGTCTCTGTTTTGGGGACTTGTTTTTTATGATGCTGGCCGGTATGCGGAAAGTTTGCAGGCCCTTGTCTTGGGTGATAAAAAGATTGGAAATTTTGAAAGCAAGGTAGAGCATGATGCCCTTGAGGCTGATAACTACTATATTCTTGGCGAAGATTTGGATAGTGAAAGAATTAGGGCTTCTTTAATAGAATCTTTTTCTTCTAGGCCTACGGTTCTTTCTTCAAGTTCCCGCATAAAAAAAATCTTGCCGTCGCTTTATGTAAATTCTGCCCTCTATTCAAAAAAACAGGCAGACCCCTTCTTAGAGTACCAGAGGCTTTCTTCTGTTGTCTCTCTTTTTCCAAACTATGAGCCTGCTTTGGCTGCCTATGCTGAGTATGCACTTGCCTGCAAGAAGCGGATAAATGAGGACTATCTTAGCCAGGATTTGCGCAAGGCAGGTCTTAGAACTTTAGAGATGCAGTATATTGATTCAATTCCCTTTATTGAAACTTCTCTTGCTTTAAAGAAGATTGAAAGTGCTATTGAAACTGCCCCTGGGCTTGATAAACCAGCCCTTATTGTTCTTAGGGAAGAGCTGCTTTCTGCTGACAGCCCCTCTGATTCTCAGAAGGAAAAGACCGGGCGAATTTGGATTTTACTAGAGCATAATGCCCTTGAGAAAACCAATCTCTACCCCGAAGAGATAATGCGGTATTCTTTGCTTACTTTACTTGAAAATGGAGCTGATGATGAGGCAAGAAGGTTATTTGAAAAGTACCTTCAAGCCGCCCATAGTCAGGGGGAAGATGACGTCTTTGTTCCCTGTGATCATTTGGATGAATTGCATTTGTGGGAATGTGAGTTTGCCGCCTGGTTTTACACGGAAGAAGGCCGTATAGAAGATGCAATGAAACTGTATGATTATATTATAAAGAATTATTCTATTCGTAACCCTGTTATGAATGCAGCAGGTCAAAGCTCTAGCGTTGCTCTTGCTTATATAAATTTAGCTAATATCTATTCAGCTTCAGCTAACAGTGCCCTTGCAGTTGACTGTCTTACAAACGCTGTTCCCCGTATACTAGACAGGGAACTGAGGGCAGAAACCCTTTACCGGCTTGGCAAGGAAAACTATTATAGGCAAGAGCTACAAAATGCAATTTCCCAGTTGCGCAATGCCTTGGACTTAAACCCTGACCACAACAAGGCACGTCTTTTACTTAAGACTGTTCAGCAGGCTCGATAGACCTAATCCAAAGGCCATGCGACTTTTTCCTTCGGCAACGTGCGGTTTGTAAGCAAGTGTAAATGTCACTGTTACCGCACTTGAAGGAGAGGCAAAAATGCCGGTGTTGAGTGCCCCCGTAAGCAGTAAGCTAAGATTTACTGAATCTTCAAAATCATCTTTATCAGCATCTTTTATTCTTTCTTTAATCTTAAAAACTTCAAAGGAATCGTTGTTATAGTCTAGTTTGGCGGAGTAACCTGCGGTAACGGCTATTCTGTTAAAATACAGGGGCATAAAGGAAAGTCCCTTTTGAATTTCAAGGGCAAAGAGCAGGGCTTCCATAGACGCTTTCGCAAAAGTCTCATCGTCAGGGGTAAGGCTTGCGCTTAAAGAGAGGGGCAAGTTGTAGGTAAAGCCGTAAGCGCAGTTTATGGGAATAAGACGGCTTAGCCTAAAATTTGCTTGTGGCGAAAGCGACTGGTAGGTATTCATGTCAATGGAATCTTCTGCTAAGCTGATGGCTTGTATCTTGTAGATGGCTGCTAATTTAATTCCCCCCTTAGAAAAGAAGCCAGGTCCCTTTTTTCTTATTGTGGAATAGGCTAAGCCTACATTGTTGATTATAGAAAGATACTTGTTGTTGTCAGAGTTTTCTATGTAGCCTATAAAATCAGAAAAATAGCTATTCTCTTTTTCAGCAAAGGCTTCTTCAGAATCCTCTATATCTTTTTTCAGTGTTTGCCTTCCGTGTATAAGTAAATTTTCTTCAGAAAAAATTAAGCTGGAGATTCTGCCTAAGCTGATACCGCTAGATAGATTAAGGGTATTTGCAGACTGCTTGTAGCCTGCTGAATCAAAAGTTACGGAAAGTTTATCTGCGTATTCAAATAAAGATGTTTGGGCTGTAGAGCCTCCGTTTGTCTGAAGCATAAAGCCTCCTGCAGCCTCTGCCATATCCCAACCGCCACCTAAGGTTATAAAGTCAGCGTCCCAAGGATTTGACGTTAGGTAAGAAACACCAGGTGAAATAATAGAATTTGCAAGAGTTCCGTCTGCACTGTAGAGGGGAACTTCTGTAAACGGGATGAGTGTTCCCCTGTTATAGTATATTTTTTTCCAGGGGGCTGTGGCATATTCAAAGTATGTTATAGAAGAATTTTCTTTGTTATCTTCTTCTTTTTCAACAGCTTCTGCTTCCTCTTCAGCTGCTATCTCTTCAGTTTTTTGATTTTCAAGTGTCGGCCAATCTTTTTTTAATCTTAAAAGTTTGTAATCCTTGACAAAGTACCCGCTATAGAAGATTTCTGAACCGATTTTCTGGGGCCAATAGATTCCCCCTGATATATTTTCAGCTTGTAGGGAAAAAGACCCGTCTTTTGCCATTAGGCCCAGACGGGGCAGGTCATCTTTTTCTGCCCAAGAAAATATGTACTTGTTTTCACCATCAAAGGCTGGCGAAAGTCCCCTGATAACTGCTTTTTCTAGGGGGAGAAAATATTCTGTAAAAGTTTTATCTGCCTTGTATTCCCTGATGGACCATTTTCCCCCCGTAAAGGTAAGCATTGAAACTTTTTCGTCTACAGGGCAAAGTCCGAAAACTTTAGTCTCTTTGTCTAGCGGAATTTCATAGTCACTTTTGCTAAGAGACATCTTTTCTTCTATATTATACCTAACTATTGTCTGTTTTTGCCCCTGCGTTTTTACAGCTACAAGAAGGTAGCGGTCATTTTCTTTTAGGACACAGGCATCACTAAGAGAGTTTTCATTTAAATAGGCCCACTTTTTTTTGCTAAGCGAATAGATGGCGATTCGTCTTTTTAAGTTAAAGTGGTTTACATCGTAATAGCCTACAGCTAGGTAATTGCCGTCATTAGAAAGGGAAATTTCATTTATATTTTTAAAAGTAAAGAGTTTTTTTGCTTTTTTGTAGTTTCCTTTTTCATCATAGGCAACAAAGTAAACGGAGGATGTCGCGCTTTCTATGTAGGCAAAGCCCTTGCTGCTACCTGTAAGGGAGGTATAGCGAAAACCTGACGAGTTTTTTGAAGAGTAATTTTTTTCAGAGTTAGAAAAAAAATCGTAGGCCTTACCGGCTTTTAGGGGATCAGCGCCTGCGACTGGCGGAACATAGAGGCTTTTATAAAAGTCTTCCCAGGCATCTGCAATAGAAAAACCGTAAGTCGTTTTAAATGCACCCTTGTAGGTAAAGTGCAGGCGGTTTATGGCCTCATACCAGAAGTCCGCATATTTTTGCATTCCGTATTTTTCCTGCAGCCAGGCTGTAAAAGGTCCGCCAAAGCCATAAGCAGATGAGCCTGCTGGGAAAATATCGCGGGAGCCTGTTACATCTGCATAAGAGGGAAAGTTTCCGTTTATTTTTGCTTGTCTTGCCATCTGCAAATAGTACGGGTCATTAAGTCTGCCCTGCCCACCTTTGCTTTCCTGACTTACACTGGCTCCTTCTTTTAAAAAAGATGTCATTCCTAAGAGGGGACCCCAAGAATAGATGTCTCCGACAATATCGTTAAACTTTTTTAGGCCAGGGCTCCTAAAGTTAATGGTAACGGCATGGGTCAGCTCGTGGCGGAATGTGTCTGTCAAGTCGTCAGAAAAAACAGCCATGTCTTCTTCTGTTACCGTATCAAATAAAACTATGTGGTTAAAGTTTCCGTTCGTAAAGTAGGCATTGTAAACGTCTGTTGCGGGTGTAATGACAACTGGAATTCTAAAGGGAGAGGCTAGCTCTTTGGAAGTGCAGTAGTCATCTAGAATTTCCATGTAGATTTTATCTGCTTTTTGTGCTAAGTTTTCTGCACTTTCCCTACTTTCTTCTGGGAAAATTATATCAAAATAAGAAGTTGAAATAAAATGAATGTTTTTGTAGCCAAAAAGCTGCCCGTCCTTAGCCCATAAAAGGCTTACAAAACTTATAAAAACAATGAGGAGGGAAAGAAACTTTTTCATACGAGGATAAACTCCAAAATTTTAAGATAAAAAAAGCCACAAAAAGGTTTTACCCTTCTGTGGCTAGGTAGGCGTCTAGCGGAATCGAACCGCTGCATAATGGTTTTGCAGACCACTCCCTTACCGCTTGGGTAAGACGCCGTTGAATGGTTGAATATTATCACTTTTGTTTAATTGTGTCAAGCATATCTTTTAAAACAATATATTCTCCTATAAGGGCACAGGCACACAAAACAACCATTACAAAGGTTTCAAAATAAATTAAAATCGGCAAAATAATAAGAATCAGGGAAAAGGCAAAAACTGCGTAGAATTTTTTCCCGCCCCTAAGGGCTTTTTTTTCTTCTTCGCTCAGAGTTTTTTTTGCCCTTGCTATCTTAA
>CAJOQA010000071.1 GCA_905236465.1 uncultured Treponema sp. | reverse complement strand
GGTTCTTCTTGGATGATTATGTCAAACTCTAAGTATCAGGATGTTGCGGCTGACTTCCTTAATAAGACATTTGCAGGAAGCACTGAACTCTATGAAACAATTCTTCCTTCTTCCGGTGCTATAGCAACTTGGCTTCCAGCAGCATCTTCTTCTGCTTATGAAAACGGAAACCCCTTCTTTGGTGGTCAGACAATTTACAAAGACTTCTTGGAATTCTCAAATGATATTCCCCGCGTTAAGTATGGTATTTACAACTATGAAGCAAGAACTGAAGTTGGTGTAGCTGTTGCAGATATCCTTAAGGGTTCAACAGTAGAAGAAGCTCTTGCAAAAGCAGAGAAGAACATAAAGTTCATAATGGGTGAATAATCACTAATAAAAAAACGGTAGCTCTTCTTTTAGGGGAGCTACTAGAATTAAGGACTGTCTAATGGCAAAAAAAATATCACTAGAATCAAAATACAGCAGAGCTGGCTGGTGCTTTGTAATGCCAGCTGCGGTTCTTATTTTTGTACTGAATTTCTTTCCCATGGTCAGGGCATTCATACTTTCGCTCCAGTCTGGCGTAGCAAACAACCTGCATTTTACGGGATTACGGAACTACTTGCGTCTTCTTGAAGATGAACGCTTTCTTTATTCTGTACGGAATGTTTTTATCTACTTGATTTTTCAAGTACCTCTTATGCTCTTTCTTGCAATAATATTGGCAAGCATACTTAATGATAACAGGCTTAAGTTTAAGGGCCTGTTCAGAACAATTGTCTTTTTGCCCTGCGCAACAGCCCTTGTATCATCTGCCTTGATTTTTAAATCGATCTTTGGAATGGATGGAATTATGAATCACTGGCTGTTGCTTTTGGGAATTCTTGATGCCCCAAAAAACTGGTTGGTAGACCCTGTTTGGGCAAAAATCATTATAATTATTTGTATTACATGGAGATGGACTGGCTACAACACCGTTTTCTTCCTTGCCGGTCTTCAGAATATTGACCATAGCATCTATGAAGCTGCCCGCGTAGACGGAGCATCTTCTATTCAGCAGTTTTTTAAGCTGACCCTTCCTTTGTTGCGCCCTGTAATATTGCTTACTTCAATAATGTCTATTAACGGAACCCTTCAGCTCTTTGATGAAGTAAGAAACCTTACCGGAGGAGGACCTGGAAACGAGACTATTACAATCTCCCAGTACATATACAATCTTTCATTTGTGAACAACCCTCAGTTTGGTTATGCAGCTGCAATCTCATACACAATCCTGATTATGGTAGCAGCCCTTTCGTTCATACAGTTAAAGATAGGAGATAAAAATGATTAGTAGAAACAAAAAGACCTTGAACAGGTGTCCCTTCTATGAGTACCTGTTCATAATAATAATATGTATACTTTCCATTTTTCCCTTCTACTTTATGATTGTGTCCGCCACAAATAAGAGCACGGACGTAATTGCAGGCAGAATGGTGCCGGGACTCTATCTTTTTCAAAACATAAAAAACATGGTTGAGAACGTAGACATCGGCAGGGGACTGTGGAACTCTTTTCGCACAACAGTAATCCAAACGCTACTTAGCATTTTTGTCTGCTCTTTAGCGGGTTACGGTTTCCAGGTATACCGCGACAAGCACAAGGACCTACTTATGAAGATCCTACTCCTTTCTATGATGATTCCCTTTGCTTCTATCATGGTACCTCTTTTTAAGATGTTCTCTTCTGCTCACCTTTTAAATACAACTTTGGGCTTTGTCTTGCCATCTATTTCTACAGCCTTCCTGATTTTCTTCTTTAGGCAGAACTCCCAGGCTTTTCCCATAGAAACAATTCAGGCTGCTCGCATAGATGGACTTAACGAATTTCAGATTTACCTGAGGGTTTACTTTCCGATAATGTCTCCGACTTTTGCCGCGGCAGCAATAGTTACGTTTATGAATGGTTGGAACAACTATATGTGGCCCTTGATTGTAATGCAGTCCCAAAAGATGAGGACTATGCCACTTATTGTAACTGGCCTTACAGCCGGCTATGTTACGGACTACGGGCTTTTGATGCTTAGCGTTTCAATAATGACATTGCCAACAATTATACTCTTCTTTACACAGCAAAGACGCTTTGTTGAAGGTGTTACAGGTTCTGTAAAATAGGGCGTTCGCTGCAAATACTTTTGCGAGTTCTCCTAACCTCGCATTCATATACCCTTGACCGCACAGATTTTTTAAGGAGGCAAAGATTTGTGCGGTCTTTTTTATTGGAGTTTACATCTTATTTGCCAGCTGAATAATTTCAAAGCGGTCTTTTACGTCAAGTTTGGAATAAATTGTGCTTACATAGTTTCGTACAGTCTGAGAGGAAAGTCCTAATTCATCCGCTATCTGCGCATTGTCTTTTCCTGTGGCAAGAAGGGCAAATATTTCTCTTTCCCGCTCTGTAAGGGTTTCAAAAAGAGGAAACTTTTCATCTTTATTTTCACTGTCGGACTGTGCCTTTGAAGAAGATTTTTCTACATACCGTGTTTGTATTAGCTTTTTAGCAATGCCTGGTGAAATCTGAATCATGCCAGAGTTTAGGGCCCTGATAGAAACTATAAGTTCTGTAGGTGAGATGTCTTTTAGCAAGTAGCCGGAAGCACCGTTTATTAAAGCCTTTCTAACTGATTCATCTTCATCGTAAGTAGAAAGCATAATGATTTTTATTTGTGCATACTTTGTCTTTATTTTTGCAACAGCCTCAACTCCGTCCATCACAGGCATATGAACATCCATTAAGATTATATCAGGCTGATTTTCCTCAACAAAATCGCAGGCTTCCTTTCCGTTAGAGCAAATACCTATTATTTCCATTTCTGAGGCGTAGTTTGTAAGATAAATCTTAAGGCTTTCTACAAATATCCGCTGGTCATCAACAAGCAAAAGTTTTAATTTATTCATGTTCCCCCCCTAAAAATCAGCAAACTGTAGCTTGTAGCAGTGGAATTTTTATTTCCAGTTTAAAACCACCTTCTGCGCTTTTGCCAGCCTGCAGTTGGCCACCAACATCTTTAAGCCTTTCTTCCATTCCAGAAAAACCAATTCCCTTTATGATTTTATTTGAAGCGTTGCCGTTGTCCTTTATTGTCATTATAATATATTTCCCGTCGTCCCTAAAGTAGACGCTGACTAAACTTGCGTGTCCGTGCTTCACAGAATTCGTAAGTCCTTCCTGCATTGTTCTAATCAGGATTTTATTTATTGCCCGCCCGTAATCGTTTTTCATGTTGCCCTTGTCTAAGACAACTTCCATCCCTGTAACTTTTTGAAAGATACCCTTTATTTGGTAAAGGGAATCCAGACTGTTTTCTACAGGACTTTGTATGTCACGGATAGCCCTAAGTGTTTGCCTTGTTTCTTGAAGCCCTTGGCTTGCAAGGTTTCTTACCATTTCAAAAACTTCAACTGTACGGCTCCAGTCTGTTGGGGCACTGCTAACACAGGCCTGCATCAGGCTTATTATGTTGACAAAAACATAGCCACAGCTGTCGTGCATATCCCGCGTTATGCGCAACCGTTCCTCTTCGGCTGCCTTTTCGCTTCTGTTTTTTGCATATTCTTGAAGCTCACGGTTTATAACGGACATTTGGGACATTGCCATAATAAGATGATCTTTTGATTCTTCGCTTTCCTGCCATTTAAGGATTATAATCCTGTAAAGGCAGAAAAAAGTTGCGGTTGCAAGCAAGAAGAGTATCATTATAATAAAATCGCTGATGCTGGTGGAAGTCGTCTCTGAATCAACAATACCTAAAATGTTTGGGTGAAATTGGAGGAGAAGAAAAGAGGCAAAACCAAAGAGCAAAATGAATAGTGACTTGCGGACTGTAAATCTTACGCTGACCGCAATTGTCCAGGCAAGAAAAATGAATACTTTTACAGAAAATAATTCTTTTATTGTATATAAACACAAATTTGCAGATATGAGGGTAAGAATCAGGGAAAGAAAAGTATAAAAATTCCTATTGGAAAAAATCAATACATGTATAAAAATTAAAAAGATTGCAAAAAAAACGTAGAAATCAACAAAAAAAATTTCTTTTGTAAAGAAAAACGAGCCTTCCATTGTACTTGCCGGTAGGTCACCTTTTACAATATAGGTGATATGAAACCTTATAAAGGCAATCATCAGAAGAAATATATTTAACGTGGCAATAATGTAGCTACAGTATATGCTAGACAAAGATTTTTTCTGCAACATTTCTTCTTATTATAGCACAAAATTTTATACTTGACAAAGAAATAAGTAATGACTAAAATATTTAGCGATATTAGAGAAAATAGAAAAAATTGACATTTTATCTACGAATCGCCCACTTTGTTATTTGTTTATAGTATAAGGAATTGATATGAAAAAAATTATTTTGCTTTCACTTTTGCTCGCTAGTAGTGTCTGTCAGATATTTGCATTTGGAAAAAAAGATGTTACAGAAGAGTCTGTGGGGCCGGAAAGCAGTTGGCAAGAAACCTTTGATATCAATTCAAAAAAAGACGGTAAGTATAATATTGTTGTAACTGCTGAGGACAAGGCAGGTAATATTGGGACAGCAGGTCCCTTTAACGTTTATATTGATACTGAATCTGATTTGCCGGTAACGCAGATTGTAAACCCTGTGTCAGATATGAAAATTCCTGGGAATTTGAACATCGTTGGAACTTGTACAGATGATGATAAAGTCAGCGAGGTTTATCTGATTTTGGACGGGGATGAAGCAAACCCCATAAAAGTTTCGGGAACAGACTACTGGTCTTATTATCTTGATACAACAAATATGGCTGAAGGACCGCATACGATTGAGGCCTTTGGCATAGATGACGGAAACCCTGATGCGTATAAGACGGAAAGCGGGGCTGTTGACCAGTCTCGTGTTGTTCCTAAAACAGGGCATAGGATAAAGGTTAATTGGGAATTAAACCGTAGGTCTCCTGTAATAGAAGTTGGCAATATGGCAATGGGTGCCCTTGTCAGCGGAAAAATCACACTTACAGGTACTTTGCGGGATGGTAATGGAATAAAGTCATTTTTCTATAGCACTGACGGTGGCAATACTTACTTGCCTTTGAAATTTAAAAAGACAGAAGTAAAAGAAGCCTTACCTACAGGCGAAAACTTTTACTATACTTTTTCTTTAGGAATAGACACCACGAAGTTTAAGGATGGACCAACCCTCTGTATGTTTAAATCTTACGACAATCTTTCTACAGAAGGCAATTATTCTTTTCTTTACTATATAGACAATACAAAACCTGATGTAAAGATTGTTTCCCCTGCCACGGGAGAATCCGCTAACGGTGTATTTACAATTGCGGGTTACGCTAAAGACACAATCGGTCTAAAATCCTTAAGCTGGAAATTTGCTGGGGAAAGCGGAGACTTTGTTCTTACCCCGGGTAACCCCTACTTTGCAAAGACTGTAGATTCAAGGTCAATGTCAACGAGCGCAGACTTTATTGTTACTGCTGTAGATACAAGTGGTAATACTGTTGAGCTGGTAACAAAAATTCCTTTAGACCAGGAAGCGGATAAACCCGTAGTAACAATCCTTTCCCCTCAAGAGGGTACTATTGTTGAAGGAGCCGAAGATACTCTTTTTATCCGTGGCTTTGCTCAAGATGATGATGGCATTGTCTCTGTTACCTATTCTTTAGACAAGGGGGAAGAGCAGACCCTTAGCGCGACAGGCGTCTTCTACGCTCCTTTACCACAAGCTCTTGAAGCCGGTAGCCACACATTCACTGTATATGCTACAGACCGCTATGGGACAAAGGGCAATAAAACAAGCTCTACCTTTATTTCAAAAGGCCCCTTGCCTTTGCTAGAAAACTTACAGGTAAAGGATTCTAGCGGAACAAGAACTATTGACTCTGGGGCTGAAATCAACCCTGAATCCGATGCTAAGCTTATACTGCCTATGACCTCTGGCTGTGGCTTAAAAAGTGCTGACTACAAAATTGAATGGGGCAAGGGTGAAAAACTAGAAGGTTCTTTTGAAGTTCAAGAAGGAAGCAAAAAGTTTACGGCAGAACTTCCTCTTGTTGCCTCTGAAATTCCTTGGGGAGCAATTCGCCTTACTTTTTCTGCAAGTGATATATATGAAAGAAAATCTTCTGTTACAAAAGTTTTGTATATAAGTGATCTTACAAAAACCCGTGTAAATCAGCCTGGAATTTATTTTGATGATTCCACAGTTGCCCCAGATGGCGGAATGCTTTCTGCTACAGCCATAAGTGGATTTTTTGCCGGAGCTGATATACAATCTGCCCAAATTGTACCCCAGACAAGAGGTGTAAGCCTTGAGCGGGATGGTAATATTCTAACCCTTACCGGAAAAAATGCTACGGATAAATTTCGTGTCAGGGTGACAAGTAAGGAAGGTGCTGTTTACACTTCAAAGGAACTTTACTTCCTTTCTAATATTCCAGCCCCCACAATTAATCTTGATGACAAGAGCCTTGAAACAGGTGTTACCACAAAGATGCTTGATGAAAAGGCAGGGTTAAAGTTAAGTGGAAGCGTAACAAGTGAAAGCCCTGCAACTGTAAAGTATAGGATTATCAGTGCCAAGGCTTTTATTTCTGACGGAATTGCCCGAGCTGCTCCTGCAGGGTATGCCCCAGAAGTTCCTTCTTTTGCAACTGCTCCAGAGGTAAAGCTAAACAGAAGGGGGCAGTTTACAATAGATTTAAAGTATGCTGATATTCCGGAAGGAATTTCAGTTGTAGAAATAGAAGCTACAAATAATTCAGGAAAAAGAAGTACAAGTGCTGCTATAATAGAAAATTTCCCAGAACGCAGAACTTTGCCCCTGTATGATGGTGAGGTTATACCGGAGGCTACCGCTCCTGCCCTTTATTGGGTTTCGGGTAGTGAGGAAGGCTCTGACCTATACTGCATCTGTATATATCAGGGAAAAATTATAAACAACTTAGGAAACGACAGTCCCTTTTTATATAAAAAATATAGTTTGCTGCCTGCAGGAAAGCAGACCCTTACTTTTGAGGCAAAGGTTGCGGGGCTTGAAAAAGCAAGTCCTGTGACTGCAAGTACTAGCATTTCTAAGTCGTCCCTTATTGAAGGTTCTTTTACTAGCCTGAATGGAATTAAATACAAGAGCGGTATGGAACTTGTAATGGACAGGGGAACTAGCGAAGATAAGGCTGCGCTGCTTACTTTGGCAATAAGGTCAAATACTGCAATCTCTTCTGTTAAGTGGTCTGTAAGCGGAATGTCTGGTTCTGTAGAAGCAACTGCCCTTGGTGGAGAAAACTATGAGGCTACCATTCCCCTTTATAACTTACCTGCAAAAGTGAATACACTTGATGCAGTGATTACTGATGTCTCTGGGGCAAGTGCGAGTGTAAGGGGCAACATAAGCATTGTAAGGCAGCATAATTTAATTGACAATACAGCAATGCTTTATTGGGCAAGCACAGAAAAAGAAGTCCTTCTTAATGCAGGTGAAGAACTTACTGCGTTTGCAAACATAAATGATAAAATAAAAAGTGCAAGCATTGTCCGCGGAGGTCAGGGACTGTCTGTTAGGGTTGAGGGAAATTGTGTAAAAGTTTCTGCAAGCCGCGATGGTCTTTTTCAAAATGTAAGTGTAAGCGTTGTAACAGAAAAGGGGGCTAGCTTAAGCTCTTTGCCGATAAATATTTTGTCTGATACCCAAGCTCCCGTTCTGGAGTTAAAGAGCCCTGCCCTTTACTCTTATCTTGGAACAAGCCTTACATTTACCGGCAGTGTTTCTGATGCAAATGGGATTGTCACTCTTGAATATGCTCTAGAAGATGAAAAGTCCACAAGCAGTGAAATGCAAAGTCCTGTACCCCTTACTTGGAAAACACTTAGCATAAGGGGCAATGGAACTTTTTCTGAGCGTATAAGTTTGCAGGACTTTAGCGATGGCTATATTCCCCTTTCTATACGGGCAAAAGATAAGGCTGGAAAAATTTCATATGCACATTCTGTTTTCTTTAAAGATACTACTGCTCCAGAGGCAAAAATCATTGTTCCGGAAGATGGGGCAATAATAAACGGAGAAACCATCTTTGCTTTTAGTGTAAAAGACAATGGTGTACGCAAAAGTATTTTGTATACAAGCGCTGACAAAAAAAGAGTAAAGACCTATAACTTACCCCTTCTTCCTGTGGAAGGTGACGATACTACTGGTCCTCTTCCCTTTACTTTGATAGGTGGAAATGAATTGCCCATAAGCAATACAATGTCTTTTACCTTTGAAGATCAGGCGGGTAATAAAGCAGTTATAAAAGACTTTGCTTTTAAGGTAGATACCGAAAGCGATTTGCCTGTTGCAGAAATTCACCTGCCTGCAGAAAATGCGGTTTTAACAACTGATTTTGTAATCTCTGGTGTAGTCTATGATGACGATGGAATAAAAACTTTAGATGGCAGACTTTGTAAGATTTTTTATAAGATAGATAATGCGCCTTTTGCTGAGCTTGAAAACCCTGAAGGCAGGTCTTCATTCCAAATAAATGTTCCTCTTTCTTCTATGACAGATAATGAACATTCAGTAACTGTCTATGTTGAGGATATAAACGGTGTAAAGGGACACGAGGTAAAAAGAAATTTCAGGATTTCTCTTGAAGAGCCAAAGGGTGGCATAACAAGTCCTATAATAACAGAGACGGTAAAAAATGAAGTAACAATAAAGGGCTGGGCAAGCGATAAGAATGGAATCAGTAAGGTTCAAGTTTCCATTGATAACGGTGCCTCTTTTAATGATACCGTTTTAGTAGCGGGTAAGAATAGGGAAGATACGGCCCAGTGGTCTTACTCCTTTGATACCCGTGTAATTCAAGATGGAACCCACGTGATATTCGTCAGGTTGTGGGACGGCTATGAGATAACGGGGCTTTATTCAACCCTTATAAATATTGATAATACTGCACCTGAACTACGCTTAGAGCTACCTCTTGATGATAGCAGAACTGCAAAGAATGTATTCTTTAGCGGTCAGACTATTGATAACATTGGCCTTACAAACCTTTATATAACTGTGCGCAGTCTTGAAGGAAAAAGTATTCCTGAAAAACTAAAGCATATAGATTTAGTTCCTGAGCGCATAATTTCTTTTGCCCTAGACGTAAGTGAGCTAGACAATGGTTTGTATAACTTTGAACTTTCTGGAACAGACAATGCCGGTAACATTACAAACTTGAGCCGCAATATTACTGTTCAGAAAAAAGCTGCGCTTTCTCATGTAAACCTCTTGTACCCGCTAAACGGGGAACACGTGCAGGGTGACTTTAATATTTATGGTTCAGCAGAAATTGATGATGACACAATAGAAAGTATTCAGCTTATTCTTGACGGAAAAGCTGTTCCTGGTGTAACAACCAAGGTAACGCAAAATAATTATTTTAAGTTCCGCATGGGAAAAGAATTGCACTTGATAAAAGCAGATTCACAAGACGAATACTTCCCCATAACAGAAGGAACCCATACGTATAAGGTAATTGCAACTACGGCTTCGGGAAAAAGTATCACTTCTTTTGAGCGCACCTTTACCTATAGCCCTTATGGACCTTGGGTAACACTGGATAATTTTACTTACGGTGACTTTGCAGTAAATCGTCCAAAGATTTCGGGAAATGCAGGCTATACTTTATCTGCAGAGGAAGAAGCTGCTCTTAAGTCTAAAGAAACACCTGATGAAATTAGAGAAGCTCTAAAGGCAAAAAGCGTTCAGCGCGTTTATTTGAGTTTTAACAACGGTCGCACTTATATTCCTGTTTCTAAAAATAACAAGGGAGCTTGGAGCTACAGAATAGAAAACACGGATATAGCAGAAGG
>CAJOQA010000070.1 GCA_905236465.1 uncultured Treponema sp. | reverse complement strand
GCCTAGGTAGACGCGGCCATAGATTCTTGGGTCGCCGGTGATAGCGGAATTGGCGGCTCCGAACTGGTGCAAATCGTCATTTATGCGTAGCCAGGTTTTTCCCTTATCATCAGAGCGGAAGATTCCGTATTGCCCGCGGTACTTGGAATTTGTGTACAAGGCTTGGTAGGAATTAGAATCCTTTGCCTTGCCAAGCCCTATTACCAAAGCGTTGTCGAATTCAGGAATAGAAGTCCAGGTTGCGCCTCCGTCCTCACTGTGGTAAAGTCCCGCTTTTCCTGCTGCTAACCAAAGGTGCCCTTCCAATCCTATAACGGCAGTTAAATTATTTGCAGTAACTTCTTTTCCGTCTTCAATAAAGTTTTTGTTTACCAGTTTAAAGCTCTTACCTCCATCGCTAGACATATAAAAGGCTCCCTCGTTTTTAGAAGCTTTCACAAAGGCATAAAACTTACTGCTGTTAACACGGTCAGAAACAACTATTGCACCCACAGGTAAGTTCTGACATTCATTCCATTTATGTCCGTTATCGTTAGTCCAACAAGCCGTCTTATTTTTTGGAGACCAAAGAATTATATTTGAATCCGTGCTTACCGCAGCTGTTCCGCCCCAATCAGTGTTTGCGCCTTCTATAAAGCTTTCAGTAGGATTCCAGTTGTCGCCACCATCCTCTGAATACATCATTTTGCCATCGCCCATGCGGATTATAAAATAGGGATCCTCCTGAGCATAATCAAGGCAACTTACAGCAGAAAGAGTTGGGTTTACAATCATTGGGGAAGACTTTGTTAAGTCAGTGTGAACAAAGCCACCAATGTCTCCTACACCACTGATTAAGTGCACACCCTTGCTAGGGCTTATCAAAGCCAAAACTGCACACTCTTCAATACCAGCTGCCATAACGGTAAGGTTTACTTTTTTGCCCTTATCCCAGTCAGTTAAATTGTGGGTTCCATAAATCGTAGCTCCTGTACCATACATCAAAGTATCGCTGTCAAATGGGTCTATTTCTATATCCATGATTGTCCAGCCAAGCTTTGGTGTTTCTTCAGGCAAGGCAGCTTGAGTTCCCCAGTCAAGCCAAGGGGCAGCTGAAATATCTAGCTTGTACTTGTTCACGCGGTTTGGATAGCCATCCAACTTCCAAATTGCATCCCAAGTTTTGCCTCCGTCTGTTGAACGGTAAAGGTATTCATCAGGGAACCATTCATTCAAAGTAGAAGCAACCATTGTATCTGGATTCTGATAATCCACAGTAACACTACCTACACCACGGTCAAGAGTTACCATTTTGCCATCCTTGTCGTGCTTGTCGTGCTTGGGCAAAGAAATATCCGTCCAAGTTTTTTCTGCAAAGTTATACTTGTAAATTGCCCCACCCCAGAAAGAAGATGAATAAGGACCAAAACCGTGGTTGTAAGAAATTATCATTTCTCCCTTTGGTGAATATGTACACTTAATCGGATAGTACTTTTTGCAAGAACAAGGCTCCCCTGTCATGTGGGCGTGTGGACCCTTTGCAATAGAATCAAGTCCCTTGTAAGGTACATCTGTAAGCTCATGTCCCTTGTCAGGCTGACCTGCAAGAGGATGCCAAGACTCTCCTCCGTCATTTGACTCATAAATTGTATAGCCTGTATCTGCTACACCACAATAAATATTTTTACTTCCCTCTCCCTGACTTCCTGATGCGGGGTCAAAGAGAACCCAAAGAATTCCAAAGTAGTGGTCAAAGTGGCTGTATGTGTGGAATCCTTCATCATAAACATTGCCCTTTACAGGGAAAGATTTTACCTCGCTCCAAGTGTAGCCATAGTCAGAGCTTTTGTATAAGCCGTCTCCAAAAGAGCCAAAATAAATTATCTTGTTATTATTTGGGTCGATTGCAAGTCTTTCTCCGCAACCACGACCTGGCATGTTACCACCCATTTTTAATGGAGAACCGTCGCTTTTGTACATCTTTATGCGGTCAAAGGTGTCGCCATAATTCTGGCTGACTAGCATTTCAGAAGGTCCGCTTTCCCAGTCGTTGGTGTAGGTTCCGCTTGCCAAAATAACCCTGTTCGGCTCAACGGGGTCTGTTGCAATAGATGCTATTCCCAAGCGACCATAATCTTCAACACCAGCAAAGTCTGTTAAAGGTTTCCAGCTTTCGCTTTCTGGGATATAGCGGTAAGCTCCGCCCATATCCGTGCGAACGTAAAGGACTCCCTTTTCGCTTGTGTTGTATATAATTCCGGGAATCATACCGCCTGCACAAATCTTTGCGCTTTTCCAACCACTTTTTGTGTATTGGTACTCGGCTGATTTTGTATCATTATTTTTGCTACCTGTACTTGCACAAGAAAGGACTAAGCTAGTTGCGCAAAATGCAAGTGAAAGTTTTACAAGATTTTTTTTCATAAAAGCTCCTTTTTTCCCTTTTTTAACAGAATAAAGTCACTTTGCAAAATGCGAAACATTTATTTTTTTTAGTAAAAACTTAGTTTTTTTCAAATTCGAGTGAATTTACTCTTAAATTTTCAGAATTTTGCACTTTTGGAGCCTATTTATATAGTAAGGAGTTTAAAATGAGTGAAATTAATAACTTAACAAATAAAATTGATTGGTCAAAATTAACATTAGCAGATGATTTTTTCTTTGGGTATGCCATGAAAAACGCAAGGCTTTGCAAAGAATTCTTGGAGATACTTCTGAATACCAAGATTGCAGAGATTCAGCATTTGCAAATACAAGGCTATGAAAAAGAAAATATCAATGAGCACGGTGTTCTTCTTGATGTGAAACTCGTTGCTGACGGCAAGGTTATAAATGTTGAAATGCAAACTACAAATGAAAAGGACTTAGAGCTAAGGTCTAGGTATTATCAAGCCCTAACAGATGCCCATTTATTGGACAAAGGTAAACCCTATACCGATTTACCAGAGTTTCTTACTATTTTTATCTGCACTTTTGACTACTTTAAAGAAGGGCTACCACTTTACACTGTTCAAAACACAATCAAGGAATTAAATCACAAAGAATTTGGCGACAAAAGGAAAATTTTAGTGTATAATACAAGAGCGTACAAAAATGCCTTCACCGAAGAGCAAAAAGGCTTACTTAATTTTATTACTGGTGGAGAGCCAACTTCCCAAAGAGTAAGGGGATTTGCAAAAGATATAGATGACCTCAAAAAAGAGAGCAAGTTCAAGGAGGAGTATATGAATTATTATCTAAAAACCAATGAAATGATATACAAGGCAAAGGCAGAGGGAATAAAAATAGGCATACAGCAAGGAATGGCAGAGCAAAAGTTAAAAGACGAGACTTTAATTTTGCAACAAAAAGAAGATCTTTTAAAACAAGCAGAACAAATAAAACTTTTGAAAGAACAGCTGGCAACTTTGAAAAGCAATACTAAATGAAGTGTTTTTTGCTTACTTAAAAACTTATTTAGACAACAAGGGGCTTAAAGCCCCTTGTTAGCAAGTCATTCCGACATAGTTATTATAATCTAAATGTTGTGGTAAATGGAATTGAATATGAGAAGCATGCCCATTTTTTACCTACATCGGTAACAGCAAGGTCTAAGCCTACGTAAACAGAGCAGATTCCAACTTGCCAGTTTAAGCCAGGGCAGACTTGAAAGTCAAACTCGTCAAAGAATTTGCTGTCCAAACGCCAAATACCGTGATCTGTTGCCCTACCATTTCTGTAGTCGCTATCTGCATGAACATAATTTGGACCTGCGGTTAATCCTTCCAATGTACCAAATTTAATAGAAGGTGTAAAAGAAGCTAATTGGGGGAATGTGAGCTTTGCGATAAACTGCATATAGCTGTAATCCCAGTCCCTATCTGTTAAACGAATAACAACAGGTGAATGGAGCTGAGCTTTTATGCTTCCAAATTTGTATTCCCAATAATTATCTATAGTAATGCCGTTAAGCGCAATATCATCGTTTCCAACAAGCTTATAACGCCCCAGGGATCCTTAAATGCTGTGTGGTTGTTTCCGTTCTTATCAAGTGCATGGTCTATCAAGCCGATAACTTGAATCATTCCATAAAAATCTCCCTGCTGATACTAACCGCCAATAGCCGCAACGTGTGCGCCACCATAATATTCGCCCCAGTAATCATACAAGGCACCTACAGTAGCTCCTGTATCGCCAAGCGTATATTTTGCGGTAAGTCCCCAAGCGGAGAAAGGTCTGCGCTTAAACCAAGCCCATCTATATTAAAAAGTCCGTATTCACCATACACGTTTGGACCTGTAGTATCTGTTTCGCTCCAAGCTCCTGACCAGTCAAAGTGTTTGTGCCATGCCCAAAGGCTGTCCCCTACAGGAACTTTCCACCAGTCAATTCTTTCCTAGAACAAGCCAATTCCGACATCACCCACAGAAAGGGTAAGCCAGCTGACAGGTTTTATCCAGCCCTTCAATCCCCTGATTGCTATCTTGTCTGACTGATCCGTAAAAGTACCACCGACTTTCACACGGAACTCAAAACCGGATACATCATCGGCAGCGATTTTTATCTGAAGCAAATCTGCATCTGCCTGATCTTTGTTTTCAATACCTGGCCCGTAAACGCTCCCTCCATCTTTGTTAGTATAACCTCCCGCAATTTGTCCGTTTATATGCCCCACAACTGAAAGGTCAAGCTTGTGATCAGCAATAGGAATTTCAGCAGCAAATGCTACAGCACTAAGAGCAATAAGCCCGGACAATAATAGATTTTTTTATGCCGGTTTGTGCTCGGCAAGTCACTTCCTTACAGTTAGCAAGTCATTCCGAATTTATTTCGGAATCCGTGTTAGTTACACCATAAATGCTAAGTTAGCATGTCATTCCCTCACTTGATGCGGAAATCTGTGTTACTAATACCATAAGTGCTAAGTTAGCAAAAGATTGTCGGATCAAGTCCGACAATGACATTTCATTCTTATTAGACATCCCCTTGTTAAACACTACAAAGTTACAAAGAAGTAAACTCAAAATTGTGTATACCGCATTTACCTTTTAGCACAATATACAAATCTTGTACCCCTTTTACTTCTTCTAAGTTGAATTCGACTTTTGTCCATACAGGTTTTAATTGTTTTCCTGGAACAGAACATATTGAGCCTGTATTTGGAAGTTCTTTTTTGCCAATAAGTGGACCTTTTGCACTTGCTAAATGCAATTCAATTTGAGAAATACCATGCGAGAGAACTTCTGCCATAAAAGATTTTGCGCCGCATTTAAAATCCATGTTCTTGTAAAGCACAAAAGATTCTTTTTCACTTTTGTCTGCAAAAACAGCAGCCTCAAAAAGCCCTCTTTTTTCTCCAAGATAAATGTTTTCATAATCATCATAATTCCAGGCATATTTTTTTTCAAATGGATTTCTTGCACCTATTGAAATGCCTTCAATATGCAAAGTTTTGCTAAGCCTTACATCCTCGCTAGAATAACCAAGGAAAATATAGGCTAAGCCCTTAGGAATAAAAAATTGCTGGCTTTCCACATCAAAAAGCTTCAAAGCCTCCGCATTTATTTTTAAGGAGACCCTTTTTTCTTCCCCGCTTTCTAAGGTTAAGCGTTCAAACGCAAGTAAAAGCTTTTCTGGACTTTTTAAAGGACTATTTAAAAGCTTCCCGTAAAGCTGGCAAACCTCGCTTCCCTTTACAGAGCCTATGTTCTTTACAGTAAAAGATACACTTATGTCTTCTTTGCCAAGCACATCCTTATCCACCTCTAAATTTGAGTACTCGAATTTAGTATAGCTTAAACCATAACCAAATGGGAAAAGTGTCTCTCCCTTAAAGTATCTATAAGTTTGCCCTCTCTTTAAAATATCATAGTCCATTATGGGAGCAACATCTTTTTTATCCTTATACCAAGTCATAGAAAGTTTGCCGCTGGGGTTATACATTCCGCTTAAAACCTCACCTATGGCATTTCCTTCTTCTTGCATTCCATGAGAAAGCCATAAGGCTGCCTTTGATTTTTCCACTTCATCTTTGCATGTGTAAGGGTAACCGCTAACCATAACCAAAACAAGGTTAGGGTTTTCTTTTGCAAGACTTTCCACCAAGAGTTTTTGGTGTGGTGGTAAATCCAAAGAAGGACGGTCTACTTCTTCTTTGCCGTTTATTACAGGATTATTGCCTAAAAACAAAAAGACAATATCGCTTTCCCTTGCAATCTTTTTAGACCTCTCTATTCCTGAACTTTTTACTTCAATAGTAAAGCTTTCAGGATTATGACTTGGCAAAGTTTCTACATAATTATTATTCATGCAAAGGGATTGCCCCTTCCAAGAAGAAATATAGGCTTTGTCCTTAGCGCAAGGAATAATATTAAAGAGAGAAGACACAAACCAATTCAAAGTAGAAGGTGCCGTAGCTTCTACCCTTCCCCTGCCGCCGCTTTTTTCAAAAACCAACATTTCTTCTGCACTAGGCTGATGGTCAGAAGGCAAGTCATCCACAGACTGCAAGTACATTTTTCTTTCTTTGCTATACAAGGTGTTGGCACCCCAACCCCAATCATCTCTCTCAAATTCAGCACCATTGGAATCACAGCTTACGCAAAGTTTTCCTTCCTTATCCAAAGTAAGGGGCTTCCCGCTAGAGTCTTTTAAAGAGACAATATCATTACCAGAGTCAAAAGCAATATTTTCTTTGCCAAATATTTTTTCAAGTCCTGCAAGGGGTGTCACTTCATAAGAAGGATTTCCCGTATACCAGTCAGCATAAATATGGGATGCAAGGGGACCAATAAGGGCTATCTTTTTTTTGTCTTTTGGGTCAAGGGGCAAGATTCCCTGATTTTTTAAAAGAACAATACTTTCTTTTGCCGCTAAAAGACTAAGCTCTTTTGCCTCAGCGCTCATCATGCTTTCTTCGCCGATTTTGCTATAGGGATTATCTTTAAAATCTTTATAAAAATCTTTTCCCAAAACACCAAGACGGGCTTTTACCCGTAAGATATTTTTTACATGAAGATTCAATTCTTCTTCACTTATAAGACCTTCATCCAAAGCTTCTTTTACTGCGGGAATAACAATAGAAGGCAAATCTGTCATTGTGTCTGCCCCGGCTTTAAAAGCTGCCGCTATAGTCTGGCTGTGGCGGTCAAAATAATGGTGGATATCCACAGTCTGGCTCACATCGCCACCGTCAGTCACTATGTGCCCCCTGCCCTCCAAGCCCCACTGCTTTTTCACAAGGTCATTCTGCAAGGGGCTTAGCATCATGGGTATACCATTCACCTCATTATAAGAAGTCATAAGTGAAAATGGCTTACCTTTCTTAAAGGCTCTGCGGAATGGTTCCAAGTAGTATTCCATCATATTGCGGTGCCCTACAGAGCAATTACAACGGTCACGAAATGCTTCGTTATTATTAGCAAAAAAATGTTTGGGGGCACAAGAAGCCTGTATATAAAAATCATCGTCCCCCTGGCATCCTTGAATTATGTTAGCGGCAAGTTCTCCTGCCAACAGGGGGTCTTCTCCATAGGCTTCTTCTGTCCTACCCCAATAAGGATTTCTTTCCATATCAATAGTGGGGAACCAAAGGCTAAGTCCGCCAGTCTTATTGCCCCTGTTGTAATAAGCGCGCGCTTCTTTTCCTATAACAGCCCCTATTTTTTTTAGCAAATCTTTATCCCATGTAGAAGAAAGACCTATTGTCTGGGGGAAGGTTGTACTTTTGCCTCTGCGGTCAACAAAGCCGTGCGCTCCTTCTGCCCCTGTATCATATTTCTTTATCCCAAGTCTTTCTATATCCTGACATTCAGAGGGAATCAAAGAAATTTTTTCTTCCACAGTCATTTGACCAATAAGTTCATCTAATTTTTTTTCCAATAAATTTTCCATTGAAATTCTCCATTTTTATGCTATTATAAAATAAAAGTCCCTTTAGACAACAGGAGAATTTAATGAGGAAAATTTCAAATTTTATAGATAATTTAAAAATTAAGAACAAACTTTTTTTACTTTACATTTCAACATTTTTTATTCCGCTCTTATTGATTTCCCTTATTTTTGTTTACAATCTCTACAACACCCTCAACAAGTGGGAAAATCAGCAGGTGGAAGAATCTTTTAAAAAAACAGAAAGTTTTTTTGTTAACACAATTCAAGCTGCAACAGAATTATCCAGCAAATTATATGTGAACCGCCTTATTCAAAATATTGTGCAAAAAGATTTTGGAAGTCCACTTGAAACCTATGAAAATTATAAGCAAATAGGATTTGTAGATGATTTTTCAAGGATTTACAGTTTCGTTTATAATATAAGGTTCTATGTAGAAAATCAAAATCTCCAGGATAATTCTTTTATTGTAAAAACAACAAACGAAGTTCGCCAATTTCAATGGTATAAGCAAGCAAAAGAAAATTCAGGCAAGGGCTTTTGGACATATTGTCAGGATGTAATTTATAAAAAAGATTTTCTTTCTTTTATTCAAGGGGTAAAAGATCCTTTAAATGGAAAATTCTTAGGGGTTCTTGTTTTAAACCTAAACAGTCATTTTATAAATATAAATCTGCAAAATCAAATTTTTGAAACAATAATAAAATATAATGGAAATATAATTTTTTCTTCTATAGAAAAAGAAAATTATGAAAAAATATTTATTGAAGAAAAAATAAAAACTACAAACATAGAAAAAGAATTTTTCCCATTAAGAGATAGAAATGCAAAGTTTAAAATCATTTATTTAATCCCGCAAAATCGCCTAAACAAAATAACAACAAAAGTTTTAATTTTTTCCATTTTGATTTTACTTGTATTTTTACTACTTTCTCTTTTTCTGATAGGAATTTTTTACTACTCATTTAACACAAGGGTCAGAATAGTTCAAGAAAGTGTTAAAAATGTTGTATCGCAAAATTTTAATATAAACCCTTCAATTCATGGAAAAGATGAATTTTCCCAAATTTATGAGAGTGTTTACAAAATGTCTGTGCAAATAAAAAATCTCATAAAAGAAGTTTACATAAAAAACTTTGAGCAAGAACAGTTTGAATCAAGGCAAAATGCCATAAGGTTTAAAATGCTGTCTGCACAAATAAACCCCCACTTTTTATTTAACACAATAGACAACATCAGGATGAAATCTTTGTCGCTTGGAAATAAAGACATTCCTTATATGCTAAAACTTTTGGCAAAAATTTTACGCTACAACTTAACGGTAGAAAGCAAAGAAGTGCCACTTTTTAAGGAGATAGAAATTATCAGCAGCTATTTGGAGATTCAGCATAAGCGCTTTGCGGACAGGATAAATTACGATATTTCACTTTTATGCGATGCCACAAAAATAGAAATTCTTCCCCTTTTGATTCAGCCCATAGTAGAAAATTCTTTTTCCCACGGGCTTGAATCAAAAACGGAAGGGGGCATGATTTATATTTTAGTGCAGGAAATAGAAAACAAAGATAAGCCCCTATTAAGTATTTCTATACAGGACAACGGTTGTGGTATGCCCCAAGAAAAAATCCAGGAGCTTCAAGAAAAACTAAGCAACCCCTCTGTAGAAAAAATAAATTCTTCTTTTGGCATGGTAAATGTAAATCAGCGTATTAAACTTTATTATGGAAAGGAATATGGCATAACTATAAAAAGTAAAGAGAATGAAGGAACTTGTGTAACAATAACTATTCCGTTAAAGAAACAAGAATTAAAACTGGAGGCATAAAATATGTTCAATGTTCTTATTGCTGATGATGAAGAAAGTATCCGCGAAGGCTTAATGCAAATTATTGACTGGGAAAAATACGAGTGCCAAATATGTGGTCAGGCTAAAAACGGAGAAGAGGCTTTTAAGCTGATAAAAGAACTTTCCCCAGATTTAGTTTTGCTAGACATAAAAATGCCCAAAATGACAGGCTTAGATACACTAAAGGCTGTAAAAAATGATGCGGAACTTCAGAACAAAAAGCCCCATTTTTTAATACTTTCTGGTTTTAGCGATTTTACTTTTGCAAAAGAGGCAATGAATTATGGGGCTCAGGGATATTTATTGAAGCCTGTGGACGAAGAAGAGTTAGAAGAAAGGGTAAGCCAAATAGTAAATGAGTTAAAAACACAAAACACTGAAGAAGATTTAAATAAAAAGTTTGAAAAAATGTTTTTATCTAATTCGGTAAAAAATGCTTTTGAAAAGCCTTCAGAACATGATGGCAAATACAGTGTTATTTTATTTGATTCCAAAAGGGCTAATCTTTCTCAAAAAATTTCAGATTTCAACAAAAGCATAAAAATAGCTTTTACGGCATTAAAGCCCATAACATTTATTCACAATGATGATATTATTGCAATTTTTAAGGATTGCAAAAGAAGCACAATCTTGCAGACGACTGAACATTTTTGCAAACGAAATGTTGCCTCCCCTTTTGTGGTTGTGGGGCCTGAGCTTTTAAACCTAGAAGGGGCTTTGGAAAGTTTTACTACTTGTTACCAAGATAAAGACAAATTATTTTTCACCCCTGATTTTGAATATTTTTTATGCACAGAAGACAGTAATAATAATGAAGAAAACCCATCTGATTTTTCTCCACTTTTGGAAAAACTCGTACAAGATGCCGTATTCTGTATAGAAACCTACGACAAGGCTCATTTGCAGGAACTTTTTGAGACCTTTCTTTCAGACTTTAACACGAAGAAAGGTTTTTATAAAAGCGAAAATGTAAAAACAAAGTGCGTTTCTTTTGTAATAGAATTGCAGTCAGCCCTTTCTAAAAAATACCCAGAACGCAACTTCCCAAAAGAAAGCGCTTATGCTTTAGTTCCCCAAATTCTTGCACAAGACCGTTTCGTAAACGCCTTTAATATAGTAAAAACTTTTGCTTTTGACTTTTTAGAGAATTTCCACACAAACACGGCAAATTCCACCATAGTAAAAGTTATACAATATGTAAAAACAAACTTCGCAGAAGATTTAAAACTAGAAAACTTGGGAGAACGCTTTTATTGCAACGCCGCCTATCTTGGTAAAAGGTTCAGGGAAGAAACTGGTATGCAGTTCAACGCCTACTTAGACAAGATACGCATAAATGAAGCAAAGAAAAAACTAGAAACCACAGATTTAAAAGTATACGAAATATCCAAAATCGTAGGCTACAGCAACACAGATTACTTTTTTATGAAGTTCAGAAAAGCAACGGGAATGACACCAAAAGAATACAAACAACAGCTTTCTAAACAAGAAAATTAAGTTTGCTAAAGATTGCTGCTCTCAGCGAATTTCGTCCCAGAAAACGGCTTCAGTCGTTTCACTCCTTGCAGAATGTTTTCTGTGCCGAAATTCGCTTACGCAGCAAGCTTTATTAAAATAAATTCTGTATTTTCTTAATCTTTTATGCAAATTTTGCACTTATCATTAAAAATTATTACTGTTTTTTTTGCTAAAAAGTAATGTTAGACTAAAAACATGAAAAGTAAATATAACAGTAAAACACTAGTAAAAAAGATCTCGGCTCAACGCTACTTATTATTGCTTTCAGTCCCCTTTGTGTTGTGGTTGATTATTTTTGCCTATATTCCCTTAGCAGGTTGGCTTATGGCATTCCAGGATTATAAACCAAACCTTGGATTCTTTGGGTCTAAATGGGTAGGACTAAAGCAATTCATAAGAATGTTTACGGACCCAATTTTGGCTCCCAAATTTGCCCAAGTTCTTTTGAACACACTGGCAATGAGTCTTATGGCTTTGGTTTTTGGATTTTCTTTTCCAATATTATTCGCAATCTTCTTGAATGAATTTCCAGGATTCAGATTCAAGAAAATAGTACAGACGGTTTCCTATTTGCCACACTTTGTTTCTTGGGTTATAGTCGCAAACATTATTACATCAGCCCTAAACCCTTCAGGGACAATAAATGAGCTTCTGGTAAAATATGGAATATTGGAAACACCATACAATTTTATGGCACAGCCAAAACTTTTCTGGTGGATTGTAACATTTGCAGACATTTGGAAAGAAACAGGTTGGAATGCAATAATTTACATTGCGGCTATTGCTGGCATAGATCAAGAGTTGTACGAGGCTGCTGAAATTGACGGTTGTAACCAAAGGCAAAAGATTTTCCATGTAACACTTCCTGGCATAAGACCTACAATAATAACGCTTTTGATACTTAGCATAGGAAACATAATAAACATTGGTTTTGAAAAGCAGTTTTTGCTTTCTAACCCTGTAGTAGCACCTGTTGCATCTGTATTAGACAAATACATTATTGACTTTGGTATAAGCAATTACAACTTTTCTTACGGTACGGCACTGGGTATATTCAAGTCAGTAGTAAGTATTCTTATGCTATTTATAGCAAATAAAATTGCCAAGAAATTCGACAACAATATAATGTAGGGGTAAAAAAATGATTGTAAAACGAAAAAGATTAGCAATTATCAGCATTTTTTTAATGTGTTTTATTTTAATTATAACCCTTTATCCTTTTTTGAATGTTCTTGCAAAGTCTTTGAATGACCCCATTGATACAGTAAAGGGCGGCATAACGATTTTTCCACGTAAGTTTACGCTAAACAATTATATGGATTTGTTCGTTACCAGTAGCAACCTGCTCATAGCATTTAAGAACTCTGTTATCAGGACTGTGCTAGGGGCACTTCTTAGCACCTTGTGCTGTGCAATGTTTGCTTACCCCTTAAGCAGAAAAGATTTTATCTTTGCAAAGCCATTCCTAAAGATTCTTGTTATAACAATGTATGTTTCTGGCGGACTTATACCTTCATACCTTCTTATAAGAAGCTTGCACTTAATGAACACTTTCTGGGTATACATAATTCCAAGCTTAATAAGTGCATATAACGTAATACTTATAAGATCTTTTATGATGAACATTCCAGTAGCGCTTTCCGAAGCCGCCCGCATAGACGGAGCTAATGACTTAACAATATTCTTTAGGCTGATACTTCCTTTATGCAAACCAGTACTTGCTACAATCATGCTCTTTGTTGCAGTAAGCCAATGGAACGACTGGTTTAGCACATACATTTATACAACAGGTTCTTACAAGGCAAGCCTTTCAACTCTTCAGTTTGAACTTATGAAAGTACTAGACAGCGTAAATACTGGCGGTCAAGTGGACATACACTCTGAAGGACTAAAACTTGCAAGGCGCAACCCCGAAGCCATAAAGATGGCTATAACAATAGTTTGTACCGTTCCAATCCTTGCAGTATACCCATTTGTACAAAAGTACTTTGTAAGCGGCATTACATTGGGAGCAGTAAAAGAATAGAAAGCTATCTGTCGGGCTTTCAGATTGTCATTGTCGGGCTTGACCCGACAATCTAACATCACTTTTACAGATTCCCGCATCAAGTGCGGGAATGACAGGAAACAATATATAATTTAAGGAGTAGATATGAAAAAAACAATTCAAACGCTTATGCTTTTTACAAGCCTTTTTTGTTTCTTTGCATGTTCAAAGAACAAAGAAGCAAAAACCAGTGATGGTGACATAACACTCACCTTCTTCACGTCTGATGCGACGGAGGACATGCCCTTCACTGACCCTGTAGCCCAGGAAATACAAAAGATTACAGGTGTTACCCTTTCTGTTGAACATCCAGTTGCAGGCGATGCCCAGGCAATTCCTTTGATGATGGCAAGTGGCGAATACCCAGATTTAATTTTTGCTAAGGGTGAACTTACAAAGTTAATAGATGCGGGCGCTGTTATCCCTCTTGATGATTACATAGAAAAATATGGAAGCAACATGAAAAAGCTTTATGGGGATCAGCTTGGAAAACTTAGGAATTCTTTGGATGACCCACATATTTATTCGGCAGGAACTTACGGAGTAAAAGAGCAGCAGTTAGAAACAACAGGTAATATGCAGCTACAACATGCAGTTCTAAAGGAATTAGGCTACCCCAAAATTACCACACTTGACGAATACGCAGATGCAATCAGACAGTACATAAAAAAATATCCTGAAATAAACGGACAAAAAACTATAGGCTTCTCGCTTTTAATAGATACTTGGCAATGGATGATAGACCTTTCAAACCCAGGAAACTACACAATAGGCTATCCTGATGACGGGCAGTGGATAGTTGACCAAACAACATTAAAAGCCCAATACAAATTCCTTCACCCTGAAATTTACAAATACTACAAGTGGCTTTGCGACATGAATAAGGAAGGTCTTTTAGACCCTGAATCCTTTGTTCAAAAAGAAGATATTTGGAGAGCAAAAATTGCATCGGGCAGAGTATTGGGAATTTCTTACCCTCTCTGGGGTTATTCAGAAGCAAGGTCTTCTTTAATCCAAAGTGGCATGGAAGACAGAACTTACGCATACCTCCCTGTTACAGCTGGGAAAGAATATAAAGATCCTTCCCTAAAGAATTATGGTTACTCTGGTGGTTGGGGTATAGCAATATCTTCTACCTGTAAAGATCCTGTTAGGGCATTTAAGTTCTTAGACTGGATGTGTTCAGAAGAAGCACAGATACTTTGCAACTGGGGTATAAAAGATGTAAACTACTACATTGACGAAAACGGCAAAAGAGCAAGAAGTGCAGAGGAAATAAAAGAAGCAAATACAAACCCTGACTATGCAAAAAAGACCGGTGTCGGACGTTGGACTTACCCATTCCCACAAGCAGGTTCTGCAGCCTTAGACAGCAACGGAGACTTTATCACAAGAGTTTCCCGCCAAAATGTAATTTCAAACTATCTTGATGTAGAAAAAGAAACACTTGCCGCTTATGGTGCTGAAATGTGGATAGACCTTTTCCCAACTCCAGAAGAACTAGGACCTTCAAAACACGGTCAGGTTTGGCAATATGCCCTACCAACAGAAGTCAACGAAAAGGTTACTGCTGCCGATGAATATGTAAAGACAGCTCTTGCCCAAATAGTTTTAGGTGAACCTGCAAACTTTGATGCTAGTTGGAATGCAATGCAAGAAAAGCTTCGCAAAATGGGACTAGAACAAGCAGGAGACGAGCTTTCAGCATTAATTCAGAACAAAATAAAATTGTGGAAGGAATAAAATGATAAACAACAAGTCTGTAAAAAAAGTATTATTCGGTGGCGATTGGAACCCAGAACAATGGGATATGCAAGTTCAAGAAAAAGATTTGAAAATGCTACCAAAAGCGGGCATAGACATTGTGACCGTGAATGTATTCAGCTGGGCTTCAATCCAGAAAGACGAGAATACTTACGATTTTACAAGACTTGATTCAATTATCGATGGGGCTTGCAAGGCGGGGATGAAAATCTGCCTTGCGACCGGAACCGCAACCCATCCTGCATGGATGGCAAGAAAATATCCTGAAGTTTTAAGAACGGATATAGAAGGTAAAAAAAGGCAATTTGGAGCAAGGGAAAATTCTTGCCCCAATAGCCTTATATTTAAAAAATATTCTGTTAAAATGGCAGAAGAGTTAGCTAAGCACTATGGTAAAAATAAAAATATTCTTGCTTGGCATGTAAGCAACGAGTACAGTGGTCTTTGCTACTGTAGCAACTGCCAAACCGCTTGGAGAGGGTGGTTAGCAAAAAAATATAAAACTTTAGAAAACTTAAACAAAGCTTGGAATTCAAACTTCTGGGGACACACATATTACGACTGGCAAGAGATACAAGTCCCCATGAACACGAATGAACGCTGGGGAGCTTCCAGCACATCTTGCCAAATACAAACAATAGACTACTACCGCTTCCAGAGCCAGAGCCTTTTGGATTGCTACAAGGCAGAATATGATGTGCTAAAAAAGCTCACCCCAGAAATTCCTGTGACAACAAATTTAATGGGGACTTACCCAGAGCTGAACTATCACGAATGGGCACCCTTTATGGACTTTATCTCTTACGATAACTACCCCTCCCCTTACGACTCCTATACACGCACGGCATTTAACTTAGAAGTAATGAGGGGTTGCAAAAGAGATATTCCCTTCTGTCTTATGGAACAAACACCCAGCGTAACTAACTGGCAACCATACAACTCACTAAAAAGACCTGGAGTTATGAGGTTGCAAAGTTACCAAGCCTTAGCACACGGAAGCGACACTGTAATGTTTTTCCAGATGCACCGGTCAAGGGGTTGCTGCGAAAAGTTCCACGGCGCAATCATTGACCACTACGCTACAGAAGAAACAAGAGTTTTTAAAGAAGCTTCCGCTATAGGGCATGAATTGCAAGAGCTGCAAGATGTATTCCTCGGCTCTATTCAAAAAAGCAATGTTGCTATCCTTTTTGACTGGGACTGCCTGTGGGGAATACAATTCAGTGCAGGCCCTTCCGTAGATTTTGACTACACGCAAGAAGTTTACAAATACTACGATGCCTTTGCAAAAGAAAATGTAAGCATAGATGTTATCAGCAAAAAAGATTCCTTTGACCGCTATAAGGTTCTTGTAGCCCCAGCCTTTTACATGGTTGATGAAGAAAGTGCAAAAAAAATAGAAGACTTTGTAAGCTCAGGCGGAACCTTTATAACAACTTGTATGAGCGGTCTTACAGATATGAACGACCTTGTGGTAACAAGCGGCTACCCCGGCTTGTTGCGCAAAGTCTGCGGGCTTTGGGTAGAAGAAACGGATGCCCTGCTCCCAGAAAAATACAATACCATAAGACTAACAGAAGATGGCTTTAAGGGCGGCTACAAGGTAAATATTTTATGCGACATAATCCACACGGAGAATGCAAAAAGTCTTGCGACATACTCCAGCGACTTTTACAGCGGAAGCCCTGCTATAACTTGTAACACTTTTGGTAAGGGCAAGGCTTATTATGTAGGCACTTCTTTTTCAAATGAAAACACAGTGTTTTTGCAAGACTTAGCAAAATATGTCTGCAAGCAAAATAAGATACAGAGCATTTTGAATGTAGAAGAAGGCATAGAAGTTACAAAAAGAATAAAAGAAGATAAAACTTTTATTTTTGTTCTAAACCACAACGAAAGCGATGTCCTTGTAAAAATACCTTTTAGCTGCAAGGAGCTTTTAACAAATGTTGAATACAATGGCAATGCTGAGCTGAACATAAAAGCCAAGGGGCTTGCGTTGTTGGAAGAAATTTAGCTTATACTTTAGCCCAGCCAGTTCAACGCTTTTTCAACAACTTTGTTGTACCAATCTTGCTCACTTTGGCTGTTTGCGGCAACCATGCACGAATACTCAAAGAAGTCTTTTACTTGTTGCGGATTGGGCGTGTACGCAGCTTTGAACGAGTCTTCCAGCATTTTCTTAAACACATTGAGCGGAAGCGGGCTATGCTTTGGGATGAATTTGAGCATCTGTATGCAACACTTTTTAACAACAGTGAGCAGTATTTAAAAGTAGTTGAAG
>CAJOQA010000069.1 GCA_905236465.1 uncultured Treponema sp. | reverse complement strand
TAGCAAAAGCTTTGGAAGTATCTGTAGGAGCTGTAAGATATTCTTTATAAGCAGCTGCATAAGTAGCTGCAGCAACATCATTAGTAGCCTTTTTAAGTCCAAGATTAGTCTTAACAGCATCTTCCAAAGTAGAAGTCAAAGTCTTTACCTTATTCGGTACCCAATAGCCAGATGTTGCAAAGCGGTCAGTTGGTAGGAAGGGAGTGAAAACACCCTCAATCTTAATGTCAGAAATATAGTCTCCTGAATAGGGGGAACCGTAAACGGCCTGGAACATTGGGGTTGCAAGGCGGCGGTCAATATAATCAGGGATGATAAAGTCTGAGTAGTCATCAGCGTTAAAGTTGTCTATTACGTGAAGCTTGTCGCCTTTACCCCAAGTAATCTTCATTTTACCAGCATTAACTGTAAGGTTTCCAAAATAGCCGGTAAGTTTAAGCTCGTCAATGATATCCGCGGGGTGATTTTCCATGATGTCTTTGTCAAAGCGAAGGGTCAAGTCTCCGTCTGCCCCGTTACCCGAATACTTAACGCCAAGTTTAGCCTTTACATTGCCGTCAATATTCATATCTTTAAGGTCTGTAAATTCCTTAACGTTGTAGTTTCCCTTATCAGTGACTTTTCCTTCTTCATCACGGGTATCATCAACTCCGTTGTCAAGATAAGCACGGACATTTGTTGTAAAAGTACCATAGGTCTCTATTGAAGTTCCACTTTCGCTAGAATCGTCAAAACCAAAAGAACCAAATGAATCATCAGAGTCAAAACTGTCTTCCTGGGCAAATACAAGACCTGCTGCGGCAAGGGCAAAAGTCATAACTGCCACCATTTTACTAATCTTCATAAACAGCCTCACATGTTTAATCGTTTATCGGTTTAATAATGTAAACCTATGCAAAGAATATAACACTTTTTTTATTTTTAGTCTATAGAAAACTTTTAAATCGTTTTTTTTAAAAAATGTATTCTATTTTTTTCTATAATATGATAAATTAATATGATAAATTGAGTGCTAGGCTCCAATGAATCAAAGACTAAATATTAATTCAATCTTTAATCATCTCTGCATAAAGCATAAGCTTCTGGCCCTTTATATTCTAGGCTTTTTTCTCCCTACCCTTATCATTGCCTTCTTCCTAAGCATTTGGATTTATAAAACCTTAAATAAATGGCAGCTAAAGCAGGCTAGTTCCGCGTCTGACCAAACAAAAACCCTTTTGGAAGCCATGCTTTTTAATGCTGAAAAGTTAAGCGAAAGCCTTTTCGTAAACAATCAGGTAAGGACGATAATGACAAAGCAGTACTATTCTTCCGCTGACATTTACAACGACTATTCAACCCTTTCCTTTTTGCCCGGATTTTTAAGGTCAAACAAGGACATCCTTAGTTTCAGGTACTATGCAGAAAACCAAACCCTAATCGACAGCGCCTATTTTATACGGATTGGACCTAAAATCGTGTTTACCCCCTGGTATCAGGAGGCTGTCTCCCTGCAGGGCAAGGCTTTCTGGATAATAAAAGAAGACCCAGTTTCAAAAATAACAACCTTGTCTTTGGTAAGGTCCATGCTAGACTACAAAACAGGTAAGCCCTTGGGCGTTCTTTCAGTATACATTGACCCGCAGAAAATCCGGAACATTTTAAAAAACAATACAGGAGAAACCCTTATTTCTGTAAACAACGACATCTATTTTTCCTCATCAGAAAAACACAACCGCGTAAATACCCTAACCACTGAAAACTTGTCTCAAGGAGAATCTTCTGTTTCCAAAGCAGAGTGGAATCAGACTAAGGTCATAATACTTTCTTCTTGTCTTTTAAAGAAAAACAATAACACTATAGTCATTAAGCAGATAATTCCTCTAAAGGATTTAACTACAGAAACAATAAAAGGACTTTTAATTTGCATCAGTATAATTGTTGCAGCCTCAATTATTTCTATAACAGCCCTAATGTTCTTTTACTCTTATTTTACCCATAGGATTAGCTATATCAATTCTCAAATAAAAAAAGTTGTGCAGAATAATTTTGCCCTAGGGCCAAGACTTGCTGGCAATGACGAGCTTGCGCAAATTTATGATTCTTTAACACAGGCTTCAGATACAATAAAAACCCTTATTCAGGAAGTTTACCAAAACAAACTCGAGCAGGAGCAGCTATTGGCAAGGCAAAATGACATTCGTTTTAAAATGCTTTCAAGTCAGATAAACCCGCATTTTCTTTTTAATACTCTTGAAACAATTCGTATGTTATCCTTAAACGAAGGAAATAAAAAGACTGCCCTTACCATAAGGATCCTTGCAAGTCTTTTGCGCCACAATCTTTCTGCAATGAACAAACCGATTTCTATGGTAAATGAAATTCAGGCTGTGGACAATTATCTTTCTATCCAGCACCTACGCTTTGGCAAAAGAATCAGCTACGATATTATGTTTTTAACAGACATCCGCCTTACAGAAATCCTCCCACTTTTAATTCAACCACTGGTAGAAAATTCTTTTTGTCACGGCTTAGAAAACAGGGACGAAGGTGGCTTTATTTATATTCTTATAAATTCAGATGAAAAAAATAACGACCTTATCATAACCATTGAAGATAACGGTATAGGTATGTCTGAAGAAAAACTGAATGAAGTCAGGACAAGGCTAAAGGAAAACACAGTTGAAAACTTTTCTAATTCAATTGGAATGATAAATGTAAATCAACGTATAAAACTATATTATGGGCAGTCTTACGGTCTTACAGTAGACAGCAAAATTAACAAAGGAACAGTAGTTACCATTAGACTTCCATTTACACTAACTGGCGAAGGCGGTATAAAAAGATGAGTGAGGCGATTAAAGTACTGATTGTAGACGATGAAGAAATCGTTAGAAGGGGTTTTAGGTATATTATAGACTGGGAAGCCTTGGGCTGCACTATTTGCGGGGAGGCAACAAACGGAAAGGAAGCCCTTGAAAAAATAAACAGCCTCTACCCTTCTATTGTTTTGCTTGATATAAACATGCCAGTTATGAGCGGGGTTGACGTTCTTGCGGAAGTTCACAACAATCCCAAACTCTACCCCAGTCACCCCAAGTTTTTAATTCTTTCTGGTTATTCAGATTTTGATTATGCCCACAAAGCCATTAACTATGGAGCAAAGGGCTATATTGTAAAGCCAGTTGACGAGGATATTCTTGAAGGGAAGATTGCTGATATTGTAAGGGATATTAGAAGTGAAAATGAAGCTGTTTCCCTCAAGAACACCGCAAAGTCAAAAACTTTGGAAAAAAAATTCAACCAGATGTTCTTGTTTGGGGCTGTAGACGATGCTTTTCTGCCAGATGAAGAAACAGAGGACACTTTTCAAACTGCAATTCTTTCTCCTTCGCTTTGCGGTTGCGACGGTCAGCTGCAAGCATTAAAGATTGCGGTTGACGATGCCTTTAAGCAGTGCAGGCACATAGCTTTTTCCATGGAACCTGAATATGTAGTTGTCTTTAAAAATGAAAGTCAGGAAACTATAGAAAAGTACCTGTATAAACTTTGCGCTTTTCTACAAAAAGCCGGCTCCATTGCAAGTTTAGGGCAAGCAGGAAAAGGATTGCAGGGGGCTTTGGACTCATTCTTTACGGCAAGGGATTTATACAAGAAGCTCTTCTTCTTTAAGGACACAGCCTTTGTTTGCAAAGAGAACGCTGAAAAACTTTTCACTGCAAAAAGCCCTGCTGACTTAGAGAACGCTAAGGCTAAAAACTTCTTTAACAGTATCACCCCTCTTGTCCAGCACATAGAAATATACGATTTGCAGACAATAGGCACAATCATTCAGGACAGGAAAGAATGGCTTATAAAAAGCAATATGCCCATTGACGAAATAAAAAAACTTTGCATGGCCTTTATTGTTGAGACAAACAATGCAATCCGCAAAAAGTATCCGGAAAAAGAATTTGATACGGTTCAGGCCTTGGACTTAGTAAACCTCATATATTCTCAAAACTATTTTGATGATATGATGGAAATTGTAAAAGACTTTACGATGGGACTTGCAGAATCTTTTGCTTCAAGCACCTCCAATTCAACTATTTTAAAAGTTGTTCATTATGTAAAGACAAATTACAACACTGACCTAAAGCTTGAAATGTTGGGAAATCTCTTTAACTGCAACTCTGCATATCTTGGTAAAAAGTTTAAGGAGTACACGGGGGTTTCCTTTAACACCTATATGGACATTATCCGCATAGAGAAAGCCAAAAAGATGATTTTGGAAACCGACCTTAAGATTCATGAAATATCAAAGCTTGTGGGCTACAGCAACACAGATTATTTTTACCTGAAGTTCAAAAAGCACACAAGCATGACACCAAAGGAGTTTAAGAGCTCAAATGGAATTTAGGTCAACAGAAAGGCATTCACTTGTAACGTCTACTTCTTTGTCAAAGCGAAGATAATAGAGTATACATGTAATTTTTTCCGTCGGTATACCTAAGATTTGAGACAGGGCTTGTCTGTAGCAGGCAAGTTGATTATAGTACTTAGCAGGTTCTATGCTCTTGTTGCTTTTGTAGTCAACAAGAACGTAGGAATCTCCCTTGCTAAAAACCAAGTCCATGCTTCCTTTTACAATCTTATCAGAAAGAAGGCTCCTGAACCTAAACTCACTCCTATACCAGGAGGATTTTATAACATCTTTGTAAACAGAACTTTTACAAAAGTTTTCGGCCATCTTTTCACAGCAAGACTTTACCAGTTTTATATACTCTTTTTTATCCTCCAAGCCGATTAGGAATTTGTTGGGTATAACAACTTCTTCCTTTTTTATTTTAGCCTCAAGGTACAGGTGAGCGATGCTTCCAAAGTCCATGCTGGTAAAAGAAGTGGAATCAAAAATCTCATCTAAGCTCTTGTAAGGATAATCACTATCTTTTTCGTTGCTGGTAACAGAATCCGCCCCCTCAAGTTTGCTAGGCTGGATATAAATAGTGGGAACCTCTTCCTTTTCTTCCACGGTGACACGTTCGTACAGGGGTTCAGCTTTACGGATAAGATCCAACCTTGCTTCCTTTGAATTTTTTATGGCAGCTTGTTTTGCATCCTCTTCTTTTTTTACGCTGTTTTCCCCACAAATCTCTTCAAAATCAAAAGGAGCAATGCTTTTCCTTGCCCCCATACTGCCGTCTGTACCTTCAGAGAAAATATAGTATTTTAAAAGGGGCGAGATTACATCTACAATAGAAGCTACATTCTTTTCCCCAGCAGGAAGGAAAACATCTGCTTTGTCAAAGCTATCTTTGTATAGGCCGGTAACATACAGTGCATGTTCAGCCCTAGTAAAAGCAACATAAGCAACCCGTCTAAGCTCAGCTGCTGCCATTTTTAAATCTTGCTCATGGACTTTTTTATAAAAATAATTCTCGGACTTTTTACTAATATCTGCGAAGGTAGGGGCTACTGGTGTATTCAGACAAAGACCAAATTCCTTACTGCAATAGGCAGGAGAAGTATTCTTATCCCTTGCAGCACCTTTATGGCAACCGCATACAAAAACAATAGGAAATTCCAAGCCCTTGCTCTTATATATGGTCATAATATGAACCCCTTCCCTACTGTCAAGGGGAATGTCCATATTTTCAAGTTTCTCGCTTTCATCCGCATAGCATCTTACGCTGTCTGCAAAAGAAGCTAAACTCAAAGCCTCTTCATCAGCAAGGCGGGCTAACTCAAAGATTCTGTCGTACATGGTAGCATACATTTCTGTCTGCCTGTTCCATTTTGTTTCGTAGCAATAACCGCTTTCATACCAAAGCATAGAAACTATTTTGCAAATAGATTTAGTTTGCAATGATTGCAAAAGCTTATCATAAAATACCTTGGCTAGCTTGTAACGGTTAAGGCTTTGTTCACTTAAGATTTTTCCAAAATCAGCAAGTTCTACATCCGTCAGCTCAAAAGGATTCTTACCTAACGAAAGAATAAAATCAGCTTCATCTTCTTTTAGATTGACAAAGGGGGACTTTAGCACCTGCATATAAGAAAGAGTATCATTATTATATGATAGGATTCTCAAATAAGAAAAAATATCATTTACCGGTCCATCATTAAAAAATCCTGTCGCAACTTCACTTGAATAAGGAATTCCTGCATCAAGCAAGATGCGCTCATAAAGGGGCTGCAAGGAATAATTTCTAAAAAGAATAGCAATATCCTTTGCCTCAACCTTTTCCATAGCAGGGCAACCATTTTCCAGCAAATCCTTTATCTTTGCAACAACCCATTCAGCCTCTGCTTTTTCTGCCGCACCTTTATCGGCAAAAGACTTTTGGTTGCACAAGGCAATATGAACTTTTTTTTCGCACTCCCTCTTTTTGTCCTTGGGTAAACTTACCTCGTGGTAAACAGCCTCATAGTTAGGAACCCTGTCTTTTATAGCTGCATCTGCTTCTGTAAAAAATACAGAAGGGGTCTTCTCTTCATCAGGAGCTTTTTTTTCAATAAAAGGAAGTCCCCCAAACATTGTGTTAAAAGCCTGAATCAGCGCTGCATCAGAGCGGTAGTTTGTCTTCAGCTCCTTGTTCCCTTTTTCAAAGTCCTTGGACAGGCTTCTAAAAACACTGACATCGGCATTCCTAAAGCGGTAAATACTCTGCTTTTCATCCCCTACAAAAAAGAGTCGGTCGGGCAGGAGACTGTCAACAGGCGGAACTCCCTTTTCCATCCGCTCTTCTTTTTCAGCAAGCAAAAAGAGCATATCGCGTTGCATAGAGTTATTGTCCTGAAACTCATCTATCATTATTGCCTTGTACTTTTTCTTTTCACTGGCCCGTATTTCAGGGTA
>CAJOQA010000068.1 GCA_905236465.1 uncultured Treponema sp. | reverse complement strand
CCCTCACGGCTGTCGTCCACAGGGTTAAGCGCGCGGCGGCTCTGCTCGGTGCTGTTCCAAAGGGCAAAAATGCCATCGTAATCTTCTATTGTAACAAGTCGGTATGATATGCTCATGATTATGTCTCCCTACCTTTCCTCAATCGCACTGCAAAGCCAGTCCAAGAACGTCATATTTTCACCCAGCAGTGCTCGCGCGAATCAAGTTCGATGTTCACGGATTTTTTGCAGAATCGTTTTAAAATACTTCCTGTCTTATAGCCCTGATCGTAAATGCCTTTGTCATATTTTGATATCTTCCAGTAAAAACACACTGGAAGCACGCGCGAAACTTCCCGTGCCGAAGGCTGATAATATCCGCTTCCAGAAATCACCGCCTTGAACAACGCTGGCTCAAAGCCTGCAGGAACTTTTTCATATCAGCGCTTTTGACATCCACCTTCGACTCCTCCACCGCCATATCATCACAAAACCACGGGTAGTCTCATCAAGACCTATTGCAATCCAACAACCTACAACCCCAAGTCCTAGGTGCAGACCTAAGAGCCAACTTAAAAACACCATAATGCACCAATTAGAAAACATACCGTACAAGACAGGAAAGCGAATATCCCCTGCCCCCTTTAGGCCACCAATCCAAATAAGATTTAAAGACCGACCGAACTCCACAAGGATTGAAACCTTAAGCAAGGTTCCCAGCAAAGACAACTGCTCTAAGTCATCAGTAAAGATTGAAACAATAGGGACTCTGAATATATTTATCAACAGAATAAGGGAAAGCGAACAAGCTGTTGCCACAAGGGAATAAAGGGACATACGCTTGTAGATTATTTCTGCCTGATGCGCCCCAACATAGTAACCGGATTTTATCTGACAGGCAGATCCAATACCGATTGCCACTATATACACATACTGGCAGATAGTTCGTGTGTATACCTGAGCAGACATGGCATTTGTTCCTAGCGTAGAAATCATTGCCATAATCACAATCTGCGAAACATTATAGGAAAGACTTTCACTTGCAGTAGGGATGCCCACAGAAAGAATAATCTGGTAGAAACGAGAAGAAATCTTTGATACTCCCCGCATATTATAGAAGACATTCTCCTTTTTCCGCATAATAACACGAAGCAAGATGCATGAGACCACCATAGAAATAAGGGAAGCTGTCGCAACACCCCTTACCCCCAATATGGGCAGTCCGAAAAATCCGTATAGGGAAAGGGCATTTCCTACCACATTAATAATGTTAGCAACAATCGTAACATACAAGGCTTCCTTTGTGTATCCATAACAACGCAAGATTGCCGACTGCAAAAGGCTTAGGGCATTGAAGATAGCGCCTATTCCCCCAAATATGATAAAGTAGTCATGGGCCGCTGTCCGCACAGCATCTTCTAGCTTATAACAGGAAAGAAGGGGACTTATTCCAAAAAGAACAAGGGCAGTCAGAAAAACAGCGGCACACACTATCATTACAGTACTTGCCTGTGCCACAGCATTACGGTCTTGCCTAGACTTGTCCGCCCCAATGTATTGGGCAAGCACAATAGAGGCCCCTGTCGCAATCACTCCAAAGAGGATATTTAAAAAGAAAACGTACTGTCCCATGAGCCCCACACCCGCTACAGCTTGTTCTGAATAGGAACTAAGCATAACGGTATCAGCGGATGAAACAAGGATTCTCAAAAGCTGCTCCAACACCAGGGGCAAGCAGAGTTTCCTCATAGGAAGTGCACCACGATTTTTATGTCCATCAATATTTTTTTTCTCTGTCATACATTTTCACCAATTACCATCATATTACAGTATCATATTAAAAAAAGCTATAATTTTATATGCAAGTCCCCTGTTTTGTGTTATAGTATAGATAGGAGTTATATTTGGAAACGATCCTCGACTTGGGAGACTACACTTTTCCCGCAGTACTTAAAAATTCTCTTAAAAAGTTTGCAGAAAGACAGGCACTTTCTCTAGTTGGGGGAAAAACTGTAACGTATGCCGAAATGGGGGCTAGGGCTGCCCAAATTTCGCAATTTCTTTTAGCTTTAGGCCTTAAACCCTACTGTAAAATTGCAATTTTTGGTACAGGCCGGCCTGAATGGGGGCAATCATACTTTGCAATAGTAAATACTGGAATGATAGCCGTTCCCCTCTTACCTGATTTTTCGGAGACTGAAGTTGAAGCTATCTTAAAACATTGCGAAGTTGACGGTCTTATAGTAGAAGACAGGCTTTGGCAAAAAATCAAGGGCTTAGATGAAAATATATTACCTAAAGTAGTTATCAAACTTGACGATTTAAGTCTTATTAAAGGTGATTCCACTATAAGGATTGAGGCTGAAAGGCAGAATTTTTCTGCGGAAGAAAACGCCCAGTTTGCAATTGATTTTTTTAGTAAGTATGAAGTTAGGGAAGAAGATACAGCCTCCATTATATATACGTCAGGAACAACAGGTAGGTCAAAGGGGGTTGAACTAACCCACAGAAACCTTGTTTGGACTGCAGTTCAGGGGCAGACTATGCACCGCGTAAACAAAATGGATAGGTGCCTTTCTTTTTTACCCCTAAGCCACGTATATGAGTTTACAATCGGCTTTACCATGCAGGTTATGAACGGTTCCTGCGTCTACTACTTGGGTAAACCACCTGTTGTAAGTGCCCTACTACCGGCTTTTTTAAAAGTTCAACCTACAATCATCTGTTCTGTTCCACTAATAATGGAAAAAATCTACAAGAACAAGGTCTTGCCTGCTTTTAGTAAAAATAAATTTGTAAAGATGATTTACCGCATCCGTCCTTTCCAGATTCTATTGCACAGGGTGGCAGGAAGTCAGCTGAAAAAGACATTTGGTGGCCATGTAGTTTTCTTTGGAATTGGCGGGGCAAAAATGGACACTGCTGTAGAAAAGTTCTTAAAAGATGCCAAGTTTCCATATGCAATAGGCTACGGTCTTACAGAATCCTCGCCCCTACTTGCAGGTAGTGGTCCCCGCATAACCCTGCCAGGAACAATAGGTCCTGTTATGGAAGGTGTAGATTTACGCATCCTTGATCCTGACCCCAAGACAGGAATAGGAGAAGTTGTAGCAAGGGGACGCAACATAATGAAGGGCTATTACAAGGCCCCAGACCTTACCGCAGCTTCTTTTACTACAAAAAATGACTCTTGTGGAGAGGGCTTCCTTAAGACAGGGGACCTTGGCACATTAAAGAAAAAGAAGGGGCTTGTCCGTTTAAGCTTAAAGGGCCGGAGCAAAAACATGATACTGGGTCCTTCTGGCGAGAACATCTACCCCGAAGACATAGAATTTGTCTTGAACCAGCACCCCTTGGTAAGTGAAAGTCTTGTTGTAGAAGATGACGCTGGCCTTGTTGCCTTAGTCCAAGTGGATGAGGAAAAACTTGAAGAAGAAGCAAAGAACCGTCTTGCCAAGATGGCAGGTGAATTTGCCCGTGACATCGCTTACCAAAAAGAAGCCATCCTTAGTGAGATTCAGTACTTTGTCAACAGCAAGGTCAATAAGAATTCCCGCGTAGGAAAAGTCCGCAAGGTAGAAAAATTTGAAAAGACTGCCAGTCAAAAAATCAAGCGTTACCTTTACGACTTAAGATCAAAAGTAACAGGTAAAAAAAATAAATAGAGGTGTAATCTAATGAAATTTCTCGATGGCATCAAACTGAAGACAAGCACAAGGCAACTTGTGCTTGGGGGATTGCTCTTTGCGCTGGCCGTGCTTTGTTTTGCAGCATTCTTCAATACAAACCTTGTTTTTTCCCTGGTAGAAAAAAGCTTTGGCAGAAATCTGAATAGCGAAAAATGGATTCCCTTCCTAAAGACAATACTTTCAGGCCTTGCCTTTCTTTGTCTTGTTTCTGCCTTTACCGCCATCTTTTTCAAAGACATACAGACTTTTTATGCAGAACATAACCTTAGCTTTTACCTCATAGTCATCAGCCTTACAGGCTTACTCTGCAGGCTACCAGGGATTTCTTTTGAAAGTGTTGACTACACGAACTGTTTAAAGCCCTGGTACGAATCTTTTAAGGCCGACAGGTTCGGCGCCTTTAGAAATAACATAGGCGACTACACGAATATGTACAAGTACATAATCTTTTTAATCACTTTTCTTCCTATTAAAGCAGTCTACGCCTACAAACTGGTTTCCATACTCTTTGATTTTATCCTTGCTGCATCAGCGGGGCTCCTTGTTTACACTCTTACTGACAAAAATAAGTTCAAAGCAAGCGCAGCCTATTCAGTCATAATGCTTTTACCGAGCATAATACTTAATTCTTCAGTGTGGGCTCAGTGCGATTCCATCTACACATCTTTTATCCTGATCTCCTTCTATTATTTGCTCAAGACAGGAGAACAGAACAGAACAGAACAGAACAGAACAGAACAGAAGCATCATTTTCTTTACGATAGCATTCTGCTTTAAGTTGCAGGCAATTTTCTATCTGCCTGTCATAATAATAGCCATACTGAAGGGAAGGTTAAAAGTAAAAAGTCTTATTTTCTTCCCGATTGTCTACATTTTAACAAACCTTCCCGCCATCTGCCTTGGAGTTTCCCCTTTTTATGCTTTACTAGGGGCTTATATAAAACAGATAACGGGTTATTCTTCTCTCTGCCTGAACTGCCCCAACCTATACGCCTTTCTGCCGGCAGCGTTTGATGATAAGGGACTTTCAAAAATCGGAACCTTTATGACTTTTGGTCTCTGCGTCATTTCAGCAATGGTTTTAACTCGATATAAAAAAGACTCTGAAAAGAATTGGCTCTTATATGCCTATGCCTACCTCTTGGTAATCCCATTTCTCTTGCCACACATGCACGAACGTTATTTTTACCTAGCAGACAGTTTCGCAGTGATTACAGCCTTCGTTTTTCCTTGCTATGCTTACATACCACTTCTTTCTATTGCGGCAGTCCTGCCAACTCAGGTAGGCTTTCTCTATGGTCTGAACGGTAGCTTTAATCTTCTTCATGCAACCTGCATAATGCTTACCGCTATAGCCCTACTATTTAGGGCACTTAAAAAAGAGATGGAGCTAAAAGACATATAAATCTAAATAAAAAAGCCCGCTGTTTATTTAGCAGCGGGCCTTTTTATTACAAGCTAAGGAATTACACTAATCCCTGAGCCATCATTGCAGTTGCAACTTTTACAAAGCCTGCAATGTTTGCACCAGCAACATAGTCGCCTTCTGTTGCATACTTCTTTGCAGTTTCGTAAGCGTTGTCGTGGATGTTAGTCATAATGTCTTTAAGTTTTGCATCTACTTCAGCAAAAGACCATGAAAGACGTTCTGAGTTCTGGCTCATTTCAAGACCAGAAACTGCAACACCACCAGCGTTAGAAGCCTTTCCAGGAGCAAACAAAACCTTGTTCTGCTGGAAGTATTCAATTGCTTCTGCACGTGTAGGCATGTTTGCACCTTCAGCAACAAGCCATACTCCGTTCTCAACCATCTTCTTTGCATCTTCAAGATAGATTTCATCCTGAGTTGCACAGGGGAATGCAAGGTCAGCCTTTACTCCCCAAGGTTTTTCTCCCTTAAAGAACTTTGCCTTTGGATATTTTGTAAGATATGTGTCAATCTTTTTGTGCTGATCGCGGAATTCCTTTACAAATGCAAGCTTTTCTGCATCAATTCCATCTTCATCAAGAATGTAACCGCTAGAGTCAGACATAGTGATTGCCTTGCCACCAAGCTGTGTAAGTTTTTCTACAGCATACTGGGCTACGTTTCCGTCTCCAGAAACAATACATGTCTTTCCCTTAAAATCTGTGCCTTTCTTTGCAAGCATACAGTCTGCAAAGTAAATAAGACCATAACCTGTTGCTTCTGTGCGGGCAAGTGAACCACCGAATGTAAGTCCCTTACCAGTTAAAACACCCGTGTATTCGTTGCGGAGTCTCTTGTACTGGCCAAACATAAATGCAACTTCGCGACCGCCAACACCCTTATCTCCTGCAGGAACATCAGTGTCTGGTCCGATATGGCGCTGAAGCTCTGTCATAAATGACTGGCAGAATCTCATAACCTCTGCATCTGACTTTCCGTGTGCATCGAAGTCAGAACCACCCTTTCCACCGCCCATTGGCAAAGTTGTCAATGAATTCTTAAGAACCTGCTCAAAACCAAGGAACTTTAAAATGTCAAGGTTTACTTCGGGAGAAAAGCGGAGACCTCCCTTATAGGGGCCAATAGCTGAATTGAACTGAACACGGAAACCGCGGTTTACGTGAGCCTTACCCTGATCATCTGTCCAAGGTACACGGAACATAATAACACGCTCCGGTTCAACAAAGCGCTCCAAAACTGCTGTTGCTTCAAGCTCAGGCATTTTATCTACTACTGGAGAAATTGTCTCAAGAACAAGTCCAGCTGCCTGTAGAAAGTGACCCTGATCGGCATAGCGTGTGCTGATGTCGTCCCATACGCGTTTGCAGTAAGCGTTTTTAATCTTGTATTCCATTTGTATACTCCTAGTTCTGCATTTTGCAGCTTTTGAGCTACCCCTATACAGTAACTTTATTCATATTATACTATTTTTACTCACTTTGTAAAGAGAATTTTGCATAAATATACGCCCAGAGAAAATCCATCCTTGGATTTTCTCTGGGATTGGAGAATTGCCGCTGGCAATTCTCCAGGCGGTAAGACGCGCCATCCTTGGCGCTTTTTCTTTTGGCAAGGAAGTTTTCACTTGCCATGTCTTTTTGAGCATAGCGAAAAACCTACTTATGTTTTCCCTGCAATTGAAAAACTACCGCTGGCAATTCTCCAAGCGGTAAGACGCGCCGTCCTTGGCGCTTTTTCTTTTGGCAAGAAAGTTTTCACTTGCCATGTCTTTTTGAGTACAGCAAAAAATCTATAAGCACTACAGACTTTCTATACTGTCCAAATAAGCCTCTAAGTGACCGGATTTTATAAATTCCGTAAGGGCCAGCTGGTCTAGGTAAGAAAGAGAGCAGTCAAAGTTTGCATAGTGGTGGCGGTAATCTTCCATTATATCTGGGGGAAGAATAAGAAAGGCTGCATTTATGCCAGGGCACAAAAGGTTTGAAAACGAATTTATATAGATAACCTTATCATTTATGTCTTCTGTTTTGTAAAGGCAAGTGACATCTTTAGAAGTCAAAGTATCAAATTCAATTATGTGGCGGTAAGAAACCTTTTCTGCCCATTCAAGTATTTCCTTGCGTCGCTCATCATTATCCTCAAAAGCACCCAGAGGAATATCACCAGGGGTTACATAAACAATGGTTGTTCCCGAAGTCAAAAGAAAATCAAATGAAATTCCCTGATCGTCAACAGGAACTTCACGGACAGGAATATTTGCATCTAGAAAAATCTGCTTTGTTGACTGAGCTGTATCTTCTGCAACAGCCGCAAAGGGTTTTACACTTCCTAAAGCCCCTTCAGTAGCCTGAGAAGCAAGGCGCAAAAGTCCAGCCCCCTCATTTTTTACATAGGGTTCATTCATAGACTTTAACTGTAGCACTTGCCATAAAAGCATCTCGGAACCAGAGCCAACAATTATATTTTCAGGGTTAGCATTTATGTGGTGAAAATTATAAATAAATTCTGAAATTGCAGTTCGTAAGTCAAGATCCCCAAAGGGGGAAGACTTTTCATGCAAAAATTTACGCTTATGGCTTGTTAAAACAGCCTTATAGCTTTCTAAAATATATTTTTCAAAATACGCTATATCCTCAAGATTTTCATTGTCTTCCATGTAGTCACCTTCTTGTTTTTTTAATGCACTTTTATATTGCTTTACAACTGAATCAACAGTAGGAATACCATCTCCCCTAGCTTTGCTTTTGCTTTCTTTAGGACTTATCCTTTTCCCAACAAAATAGCCCTTCTTGTTTTTCGAATAGATAAAGCCTTTTTTTTCAAGTTCAGAATAAGACCGCATCACTGTATTTTTGCTGACATTCAAATCTTCAGAAACAACCCTGACGGAAGGAAGTTTTTCGCCTTCGGTATAAAAGCCATTGCTTATTTTATCAGCAATCAACGAATAAAGTTGAAAATACCGTTTTATCTTGCTGTCTTCATCAATAACAAAATCAAAGTGCTCCAAGCCTAGAAACTCCCTTAACAAGTTTCTTCTATTATAAACCGCTTTCTTTCAAAATTCAATATTGAAAATAGTAAAAAAAAATCCCCTCCCAAAGAGGAAGGGGATAAAAGCTTTTACAAGTATTTAAAAGATTCTAAAGAATTATTTCTTTGAAGTCTTCTTTGCAGTAGCCTTTTTTGCAGCTGGCTTCTTGGCAGGAGCTTTCTTTGCTACGCTTTCTTTCTTGGCAGGAGCTTTCTTTGCTGTAGCCTTTTTAGCAGGAGCTTTCTTTGCTGCCGGCTTCTTGTTTGCATTGTTAGCCTTAATAACTGCCTGTGCACCAGCCAAACGTGCTGCTGGTACGCGGTATGGAGAGCAAGAAACATAGTTCAAGCCTAACTTGTAGCAAAGTTCAATAGAAGCTGGGTCTCCACCGTGCTCACCACAGATTCCAAGGTGCAGGTCTGACTTAACAGAGCGGCCCTTTTCTTCTGCAAGGCTGATCATAACGCCAACGCCATCTTCGTCCAAGGTCTTGAATGGATCCTGAAGAAGAACTTTCTGGTCAAGGTAAGAGTCAATGAACTTAGAATAGTCATCACGGCTAAAGCCGAATGTTGTCTGAGTAAGGTCATTTGTACCAAATGAGAAGAAGTCAGCATATTCAGCAATCTGATTTGCTGTAGCAGCTGCACGTGGGAACTCAATCATAGAACCAATCTGGAACTTGAGTTTTGTGCCCTTTTCCTTGTTAACATTTTCAATAACAGCTTCTGCCTGAGCGCGAATCTGCTTAAGTTCGTTAACAGTTGTTACATTAGGAATCATAATGCGAACATCATGCTTGATTCCCTTCTTTTCTGCTTCAGCTGTTGCAAGAGCAATAGCTTCAACCTGCATTTCATAAATTTCAGGATATGTAATTGCAAGGCGACATCCACGGTGACCAAGCATTGGGTTGTGTTCATTAAGTTCAGCAAACTTTGCCTTAATAACAGCAACATCAACACCAAGTTTCTTTGCAAGAGCCTGTGCTTCTACATCAGTTCCTGCCTGGATAAATTCGTTAAGTGGCGGGTCAAGAAGACGGATAGTAACGGCACGGCCTTCCATTGTCTTGATAATTCCAAAGAAGTCTTTCTGCTGAAGAGGAAGAATCTTTGCAAGGTTCTTTTTGCGGTCCTCTGTGTTTTCAGAAATAATCATCTTCTGGAAAGATGTAAGTTTTGGATCGTCAAAGAACATGTGCTCTGTGCGGCAAAGACCAATTCCAGCTGCGCCAAAGCTGAATGCCTTTGGAGCTTCGTTCTGCTCAGCGTTTGCAAGAACGTCAAATCCCTTAACTTTCTTTCCTGATGGAGTTGTGCGAACTGACTTTGCGCGTATTTCATCTGCCCAACCAAGGAATGTCTCAAGGTCGCCAGAAACAGATGCAGGAGTTACAGGGATAAGACCTGCATATACTTTACCTGTTGAACCGTCAATAGAAATGGTGTCACCCTTCTTGAATACCTTGTTGCCGATTGTAACTTCGTCTTTTCCAGAGAATACAACAGCTGAACAACCACAAACACAAGGAGTTCCCATACCGCGGGCAACAACTGCTGCGTGTGAAGTGCGTCCACCAGTAGAAGTAAGGATACCTTCTGCAACGTACATACCTGCAATGTCATCAGGAGATGTTTCTTTGCGGACGAGCATAACCTTCTTTCCGTTCTTGTTCCATTCAACAGCTTCTTCTGCTGTAAATACAATCTGACCGGCACCAGCTCCAGGAGATGCGTTAAGAGCTTCTGCAATTGGAGTTGCAGCTTTAAGTGCTTTTGCTTCAAACTGCGGGTGGAGCAACTGATCAAGCTGATCTGGCTTTACACGGGTAATAGCTGTTTCTTTTGTAATGAGTTTTTCTGCAACCATATCAACTGCCATCTTGACAGCAGCGGCACCTGTGCGCTTACCGTTGCGGCACTGAAGCATGTAGAGTTTACCTTCCTGTACGGTAAATTCCATATCCTGCATGTCGTGATAGTGCTTTTCAAGGCGGTTGCGGATTTTTGTGATTTCAGCAAAGATTTTTGGCTGCTGCTTTTCAAGGGCAGAAATATCCATTGGAGTGCGGATACCAGCAACAACGTCTTCACCCTGAGCGTTGATAAGGTACTCTGCCATGAACTTGTTTTCACCAGTTGAAGGATCGCGGCTGAATGCAACACCAGTTCCTGATGTGTCACCCATGTTTCCGAATACCATAGCCATAACAGTTACAGCTGTACCCTTAATAACTCTTTCGTCGATATTGTTGAGTTTGCGGTATACAATAGCACGCTCGTTCATCCAAGAACCGAATACTGCGCCGATTGCACCCCACATCTGCTTTTTTGGATCCTGAGGGAAAGCCTCTCCCTTTTCTTTCTTGTACATTACCTTGTACTTGCTTACAATTTCCTGAAGTTCCTCGGCTGTAAGTTCTGTGTCTTCTTTGACTCCGCGGTGTGATTTTACTTCTGTAATGATTTCTTCAAACTTATCATGATCAACACCCATTGCTACGTTGCCGTACATCTGAATAAAACGGCGGTAAGCATCCCAGGCAAAGCGGGGGTTTTCTGTTTTTGCAGCAAGACCTAAAACAGACTTGTCGTTAAGACCAAGGTTCAAGATGGTATCCATCATACCAGGCATTGATTCTGCAGCACCTGAGCGAACTGAAACAAGGAGCGGATCCTTTTCGTCACCGAGCTTTTTGCCCATTGCCTTTTCAAGCTTTGCAAGATACTTTTCAACTTCTGCATCAAGGCCTGCCGGATACTTTTTACCTAACTTGTAATATTCCTGACAAACGTCAATTGAAATTGTAAATCCTGGTGGTACTGGAAGGCTCAAGGGAGCTTTTGCCATCTGTGCAAGGTTGGCACCTTTTCCACCAAGTAATGGACGCATTGTTTCATCACCTTCTGCGTCACCGTTTCCAAAAAAATAAACATATTTGGTCTTAGCCATTATGTCCTCCATATATATATGTAAGAATTAGTATAACGTCAATTTTGCTACTCGTCAATAAGTTTATACATAGAAACGAATTGTAATTAAAAAAAAAATCTGCTAACATGAGGAAATCAGGAGAAAATAAAAATGAATTTACAACCATACATTCACACAGTTCACTATTACGAAACAGACAAGATGGCAATCACCCATCATTCAAATTATATCAGATGGATGGAAGAAGCCCGAGTAAATTTTTTAGACCAAATAGGCTGGGGATTTGATAAGATGGAGGCCATGGGCATTGCCTCCCCTGTCTTAGAAGTCAACTGCAAGTACAAGCACAGCACTGTCTTTAATCAAAAAGTTTCCATTCAGGTATCCGTAAAAGAATTCAAGGGCCTAAAACTTTACATTGACTACGTTATTTGCGATGCTGAAAGCCAAAAGGTATGCGCCACAGGCACTTCTTGCCACTGCTTTTTAAACTCTGAAGGAAAACCAATCTTTATGGAAAAAGAATACCCCGACTTTTTTACCATAATGAATTCTTTTGTAAAAAAATAAACTTCAGAGGGCAAGATGAAATCTCTTCGCAAAACTTTTATCTTAGCACTTTCTCTTTTTGTCTGTACAAGCGAAAAAATTTTTTGCTCCCAGCTAGAATTTGAAACGGCGGGCTTTGGCTCTAGCGTATTAAAAAGTAAGGTTCAAGCTGAATGGAATGAAGACTTTTTTACTAAGCACGATTCTTCAACCTACAACCATAAGCTAGCCCGCATAGCCTGCATTTTTTCTGAGCTATCGTATGTAGATGTAAAGGATAGTGGGCAAAGCAACGAGCTTCTTTGGGCCTATGAAAAAATAGGGATGCAGGCTCAAGATATAGATTTTCACTATGACGTTGACTATACTGACTCTGCATGGGGCTGGAACCAGTGCGCCTTCAGCATAGGGTCAAAAAAAATCCAGACTGAAAAAGGAAGCGAGCATCTTGTTTTTATAGTAATGCGGGGAACTCCGCTTAATGCAGACGAATGGATTTCTAATATAAACGTTAACGACCTGACCAAAAAAGCTTCTAGCCTGCATCAAGGATTTTCAGTTGCCTCTGAGCAGGTCTACAACAATCTTATAGAATACCTTTACCGCCATAAAATCGATAGGGAAAAGGTATACCTGCTTATTACCGGCCACAGTAGGGGGGCTGCTGTAGCAAATATTCTTTCTGCTAAACTTGCCGACAGCAATTTAATAGAAAAAAATAAGATTTTCACCTACACCTTTGCAAGCCCAAATGTGACTATCGAAGAGGTAGGGGGAAAATACGACTTTATCTTTAACATTATAAATGCAGAGGATATAGTTCCAACCGTCCCCTTTAACAATAGCCAACAGTGGCAGTATAAAAAATTCGGCAAAAGTCTTGTCTTAGTAAATGCCTGGAACTGTGATCCAACAAAATACGACACGGAATACCTTCCCAAAATGAACGCTTACTTTTATAAATTTATGGGAAGAAATTACAAGCCCTTTAGGACTGGCCCCTTCATACCGGTGCAGGTAACAAACATTCTTACAAACCTGAACTCAAGCGTTGAATACTATTACAACGGGACCTATGCCCTGCACGCGAAATTTACAGACCTACTAAAAAAAATATTTCCTGACACAAAAGATTTGCTCCCTGATGAAAAGACAGAAGGGTCAGGTTCAGTTCCATTAAGCATAATAAAGTGGCTCAACAACCGGACAAACGGCCTTGCTGATTATGCAACAGATGCCTGTAACGATATGCACGCCTGCGAAAGCTACCTTTCATGGATGTTGGCCCTAGAAGAAAAAGAGCTTTTTTCAACTTTGGGCTACAAGCAAATTGTAATCAAAGGGCATGAAGACATTTCCGTTATGTCTTCAGATAAAGAAATCTTGGCTAAGGCAAGGGACGGCATGATACTGTATTCAAGCAATCACCTGCCAGTCGCTGCCTGTTCTCTGCCTGGAAAAATAGTAATCGGGCTACCTGCAAACCAAAGTTTTACGCTTACTATTGGCAACGAAAGTCTAGCCCCTTCTTCCGCCCTTGTTCTCGTAGACAAATATGGTCCTGATGGGGTAAGAGAATCTTCAGAAAAAGAAATAAGAATTTCTCCCCGCCAGGGTAAAAGTTATTTCTTAAAAGGGGGAAAAGACAATTACTGGCAAGAGGCTACTCCTATAACCTGCCTTAACGGCAAGGAAGGGCGAGAGCTTTATAAAAGTGCAGGTCTTGAAGATGATAGGCATATCAAATTTGCACCAGAAGTCAGCTTTGACACAGATGAAAGATTTTGTGTGGGGGCAAGACTTTTATACAAGAATATTTTTATCTCTCTTCTCACCGACTTTAACCTAAGTAAGGATACAAGTTTTAGCCTTAACGGGGGGCTTGGAAAAAGGGGAAATCTTGTCGCAGGCCTTTATGCTGATTTTGACCTCTTTGCAAAATGCTTTTGGAATCTTTCAGAAAAAGAAAAAGATGACCAAGAAGTTTTTAATCTTGTCCCTTCGCTAAGACTTTCCCTGTCTGTACAGCCCATACACCGCTTTCAAATCTTTGTCGCCTCTGTAATAGACATGAATATAAAGGATTTTAATGACGGAGCATTTAGCAACAATGTCAGAAAAAGAAATTTACCCGCTATCGATTTAGGGGATCAAGTTAAGCTCATAAGCTCAATTCAATTTGGCCTGAGGTTTTAAGATGAATGTAGTTTTTTACAGCTCAAATTCAAACTTTTTTGAAGGAAATGATTTTGACATAAAAAGGATTCCCTCTGAAGCTCAAAGCTGGGAAGCCCTTGTAAAAGAATTTCCTGACATAAACTTTACTGTAATCACCCAGCTACCAGGAACTTTTCTTTTAGATATTCAGGGTAACAATATAGAAGAAAGTTTGCAAAAAAATAATCCTAAAATAAAATTTCTTCTTTCCTCAGCAAAAGATGCCCCTTCATTCGCAGATGAAATTCTCTTACAGGATGCGGACCTTGCCATAGCTGCAAGTTTTTGGGTCCGCCCCTTTGATTGGCTTTCTTTAGAAGATGCCCTTATCGCATCCCTTTTAAGGGATAAAGGAATACATGTTTTATGCAACAGCCAGGAAACAGCCCTTTGTTGCATGGACAAGGGGATGACCCAAAGTCTTTTTGAAAGAGCGGGGCTGGCTTTTGCTAAAGGTTTTACTTTAGACCTACAACTTTTTAGGGCAGAAAGAAGTCACAAGGAAATGAGGAACAACGTATACAGAGAATTTATCCTTACTAGGCTAAGAAAGCTAACATATCCAATAGTTATAAAAAGCACGACGGGCTTAAGCTCTTACGGGATGGGGCTTGCAGTAAGTTTTAAACAGGCCCTTGCATACTTAGATTCAGGCAAGACAAATTCGGATAGGATAATAGAAGAATATATAGAAGGGGATCAAGCAGGTGCTGAAGTCTATGGCAAGGACGGGCATTACAAAATTCTTCCTCCATTTTTATTTTCCGTTAGCCGTTGGGGGCTTACTAGCCCCAAGCAAAGTATTAAGGCGGGGCCCATAACAAATGAAAAATATAAACTTGACCAACTTTATGAAATGTTGTTAAAAGCGGCAAAAGAGATAAAGCTAAACGGAATTATGCAGGTGGACCTTGTCTTTAGCAAAGGCAAGTGGTTCATTATAGAAATAAACCCCCGCATCTCGGGGATGAGCGAAACTTATGCGGAGGCTATGGGGACTAGCGTAAAAAAAATGCTGTTGCAAACTGCCCTTGGCAAAAAAATTGAAAGTCCCCTTGCCTACACAATCAATTTTAAACTTCCCCTTTTAACAGATGAGCAAATGCAAAGTCTAGCAAAAGAAGAAAATGTCCTGATGATAAGGCAAAATCGGAACAAGGCGGCCAGGCAAGAAAGGGAGAAAGGCTACTGCGAAATTATATTTGGAAAAAGAAATTCAGTAGCAGACTTAGAAAAAGATTTAGACAGACTTTCTTGCAAATACCCAACCTTTTTTGAAGAGGATTTTTTAGTAAAAGCAAAAGACTTACTTGCAAAAATGTGATATAATCTTTATATGACTTTAGTCAAATTTCGTCAGTCACTTATTTCATACCTCATCTCTCTTGTCCTGACCCTTCTTTTATTTTTTACAGGGCTAATTGGAAAAGCAGATGAAAAAATTTACGATCTTTCATTTGCCGCAAAAAATAAAATTTCTCCAACAAAAACTGATACCGACTTAATACAAGTAAACGTAACAGATTTATCGCTGAGCCTTTTAGATAAGGGGTGGAACTTACCAAAAACATTTTCTTTTGCCCTAAACACCATGGGCAAAGACAAAGAAGAAATATATTGCTTGGCGGATATTTTTGATAAAATTACAACTTTATCCATTAACAACCTAAGAACTTTTTCAACCCTAAAGCAAAACTCAATAATACTGCCCGCAAGAGTTATGGAAGAAAAAGTCTACGCTTTTTGTAAAAAGGAAAACAGTCAGGAAGAAGCTGATATACTTGAAAAAAATCTTATATACCCGCAAATTTTTAACGGTAGCCATATTCCTAAAGCCAATTATGTAGAAGTCCCCCCTCAAAAATATGCTGAACAGGCAGAGCTTGCAATATTAGCTCCGGTAAAAGAGGGCTGCACTAGGAAAGTACCGCTTTTATATAGCTACAAGGACGGCTACCTGCCCTCTTTTCCCCTAGCAATTGCAATCAAAAAACTAAAAATAGATCTTTCAAGCATAACATTTGACTGTGGCAAGAGCCTTTCATTCATCTACGATGGTGGCAAGAGCATGTCTGTTCCAATAGACAAGGAAGGGCAAGCTTTTATTCCCTACATAGACAGCATACACAACGCCATTCCAAATGTAAACTTTGAATTTTTTAGCAGTATGCAAAAAGATGCTGGAATTGAAAGAACTGTAAAAACCCTGACAAAAAACAAGACTATACTATTTACTCAAGCGCTGGCAGAAAAAAAGGCCTTCATAAAAAGCCCACTGCAAAATTTGCTTCCTTCTGATTATGCAGATTTAGCAATGACAAACGCATTTCTAACAAGGTCCTTTATTGGTTTTTATCCTGACTGGGCAAAACTTTTATTTTTTATCCTTACAATAACCCTTTCCTTCTTTGCCTCTACTATCAAAAAGGATTTTTTTATGGCTATAGCATTTTTTGCCCTGCTTTTTAGTCTAACAGCTTTACAGATATTTTTATTCGTGCAGGCAAGCATAGCCCCATGGCTTTTTGCACCTTTACTTTTTACAATTCTTTCATGGGCACTTACATTTATCAGCAAACACATCGTCTGGAGGTAATTTATGATAACAGAAAAAATTCCACAGCTAATCAGCAAGGCTTTGGGCATGAGGGCGTTTTCTTACACCCCATACTCAGAATATCAAGTTGGTGCTGCCCTGCTTTTAAAAAGCGGAGAAATAGTCGGAGGCTGCAACATAGAAAATATTGCCTTTAGCCCCACTTGTTGCGCGGAAAGAACTGCAATATTTAAAGCGGTAAGTGAAGGCAAAAAAGATTTTGCGGCAATAGCGATAGTCGGTGGACCTGCAGGAAAAGAAATAGAGGACTACTGTGCTCCATGCGGAGTTTGCCGCCAAGTTTTATCTGAATTCTGCGACAAAGACTTCCCTGTCATTCTTGCAAAAAGTCCCAGTGACTACAAGATTATGACACTAGAAGAAATTCTCCCCCTTAGTTTTAAACCAGATGCGCAGGTTGGAAAAAGTGCAAATGCTTAAACTGCTACCCCAAACCTGTCTGCCAACAGGCAGGCTTGTTTCGGGGTCTGTTTCGCAGAATACTATTGGTGATTAATAAGGAAAGCCTTGAAATCTTCTTCGTCAAGGGGTTTTGAATAATAGTAACCTTGGGCTATAGAACAACCGACACTTCTAAGAAAATCTGCCTGTTCCTTGGTTTCTATGCCTTCGCAAACTGTCACCATGCCAAGATCCTTTACCATTTGAATTGTAGATTTTAGAATTATCCTAGAACTTTTTGAAATCTCTGCATAATGCAAAAAACGTTGGTCAAACTTTACTATGTCAACAGGAATTTCACTTAGCATATTTAGAGAGGATGAACCAGCACCAAAGTCGTCCATGCTTACCTTAAAATCTTCCTTATGCAAACTTTCCACAAAGTCCTTTATAAAATCATCATTTGCCCCTGCAAAGCGTTCCTCAATTTCAAGTTCAATATATTTTTTGGGGATATTGCAACTGTAAATTAAGGTATTTAAATTATTTATAAAAAGCTTTGTGTTATAGTTCAAGCGAGAAATATTCATTGAGACAGGAACTAAATTCAAACCTTCTTCTTGCAACTGAGAAAGATACCTGAAAACACATTTATAAACGTATTGGTCTAGTTTTCCCACAAGACCATTTTTTTCCAGGACAGGAATAAATAAATCAGGGGGAATAAGACCACTTTCAGTCTTCCATCTGACTAAAGCCTCTGCCCCACAAATCTTTTCACTTTCAAGATTCACCTTTGGCTGAAAAAGAACTACAAATTCATTATTTTTAATAGCACGCTCAATATTGCTTTCTATAAACTCTTCGTTTTCCCGCATACTCTTAAGCTTGTCGTCAAAAATAGAAAAGTTTTCAAGCAAGCTGTCGTGATTATACCTACGGGCATAACTTGCACGGCTTATCAAAACATGCAAATCGTTTTCACCAAAGGCCACAACATTACCGCTTTTTAAAACAACATGCAGGTTTTCAAGTTTATCTATCATTTCTTGGATGAGGGTCAAGTAAGAAGACATCCCTTCCAAAATATCTCCCTCACAACTTTCGACCTTTTGAAAAACATAAAAATTATCTGCATAACCGTGACCAATTAAAGTATTGCTTCTGTAACTAAAAAACTGTTTTAGAAGCTTTGCCAAAGAAATAAGTATTTTATCCCCTTTTTCTGGTCCATAAATTCTGTTTACAAAAGAAAAGTCCCTGATATTAATTTCTGTAAGCAGGAATTTGTATGTTCGGTTAAAGTGCAAAAGTTTTTTCGCTTCATTTTCAAAGCCATCAAGGGAAAGCAGCCCCGTAAGGGAATCCGTGTTTATTTGCTTTTGTAATATTTTCGTTTGATGAATCATTATTACTATTGTGTAGAAAAAGAGCACGAGTATTGATAAGGCAAAAGCGGTAAAAAAGTAGTTCCACAACTTTTCTTTTGACGGCTTGCTCTGCACATAAATTCCCTG
>CAJOQA010000067.1 GCA_905236465.1 uncultured Treponema sp. | reverse complement strand
GTGGGGCGCCGAAGGGTTAAGGTGATTACCACTGATATCTCAGGCAAAAAGGACAGGGCTAAAGAAAAAAGTTCCAATCCTGCTCTTTGGAGAGTTTGTTTTAGGCTGATTTTCAGTTTAGGCAAACTCTATTTTCTTTTTAAAGGATTCATATTATGTTTGACGAAATTCTTTCTTCTATTGATGACCTTGTTTGGGGAATTCCAACCATCGTCCTTATCTTGGCAACAGGCTTGATTCTTACAATCAGGGCTAGGGGGCTACAGTTTACAAAACTTAGCCGTGCATTCAAATCAATTTTTAAAAAAAATGAAGGTCACGGAGAGCTTTCTGGATTTTCTGCCCTTTGTACAGCACTTTCTGCTACAATAGGAACAGGCAATATTGTTGGTGTGGCTACTGCTATAGCTGCTGGCGGGCCAGGCGCTCTTTTTTGGATGTGGCTTGCTGCAATTTTGGGCACTGCGACAAAATTTGCTGAATGTATGCTGGCAATAAAATTCCGTGAAGTAAAAGAAGATGGCCATGTGTTAGGAGGCCCCTTCTATACGATTGAAAAGGGGATGGGAGCAAAGTGGAAGTGGCTTGCGATTCTCTTTGCTGTGTTCGGTGTGCTTGCGGGCTTACTTGGAATTGGAACGATGACGCAGATTAACGGTATCACCTCTGCTGTTAACATGGCATTTGACCCTGACAACGCAAATATTGCGTTTACGATTGGCGACAAATCTTATACATGGGCTACTGTTATTGGTGGCGCTATTGTTACGATTTGTGCGGCCCTTGTAATTTTGGGTGGACTTAAGAGGATCTCTAAGGTTGCAGAAAAAGTTGTTCCCGCGATGGCAGTGATTTATATTTTTATGGGGCTTGCAGTCTTAATCATGAATGCGACAAAAGTTCCTGCTGCATTTGCATTGATTTTTAAATCAGCATTTGGTGCTTCTGCAGTAACAGCTGGCGTTTCAGGTTATATTGTTAAGATGATTTTGGATTCGATGCAAAAGGGTATTGCCCGCGGAATCTTTTCAAATGAAGCAGGTTTAGGTTCTGCTCCAATTGCAGCAGCTCCCGTTCAGACAAACGAACCTGTGGAGCAGGGCTTGGTCAACATGACAGGAACGGTAATCGACACGCTGATTGTTTGTACTATGACAGGTTTGGCAATCGTTATAGCTTTTTATGGAGATATTATTGCACCAGGCGGAATTGTTTTTGAAAATGTTGAGGGAAAACTTTCTATGGTTTCTAACTGGAATCAGGGGTATGAAGGTGCAAATCTTACAGCTATGGCATTTTCTAGGGTTCTTGGCGGTGACGGTTATTCAGTTAAATTCCTTCTTATGCTCTGTTTGGCCTTCTTTGCCTTTACTACGATTTTGGGCTGGGATTACTATTCAGAAAAGTGTCTTGAATACCTTACTAATGGCAGAATGAAACTGGTTTTTATCTATCGACTTATCTACATAGTCGCAATCGCAATTGGTCCCTATTTCACGGTAAATGCAGTTTTCACGATTGCCGATATAACGAACGGTCTTATGGCAATTCCTAACTGCATTTCCCTTATTGTGCTTAGCGGGGTTGTTTCAAGGGAAGTTAAGGCTTATTTTAGAAAGTATCCTACACTGTAATAGTGTGGATTTTGAGGGCTCCCTGTCTTTTGGGAGTCCGAAACTGCTTGCTTGTAACTAGGCATTAGACCCCGAAACAGAAATACAGGTATAGGTTCTTCCCTGGGATGTTTTTCTTCTAATAAAAAAAATCCGAAAGTTCAGAGTGATTTGCAGGTTTTATGGACTGCTTCTTTTATAGTTTCTATAAGGGCTTCTTCTAAACTGACTGAAAATTCCTGGGCAAAAGAGGCTTTTATATTTTGGGGGCAACCTTTTTCTTCAAAAAGGTCAGAGGATGAGATGTCAAGGGCTTTTGCTATTAGGTCTACAGTTTCTGGCTGGGGCCAGGTGTCTTTGTTTTCTATTTGGTTTATATAGGCTATGCTTTTTCCAACTGCGTAAGAGAGTTTTTCTTGGGACATTCCTTTTTTCTTTCTGTAATATTTTAGGTTTCGTATAAAAGTTTCTCTAATTGCGTTCATAATGTAAGAATGCCTTTTTTATTAAAAGAAAATTACAGTATTTTACTAAAATATATTAGCTAATATTTTATTTTAATTATCTTTATAACGTATAATTTAAATCGCGCAAAAAGAGCGGATGTCAAATGGGGATTGACTTGATGGTTCGGGTGACGGTGTGTTTGGGGAAAATGTAAAAAAAAGAAAATGTCAATTTTAAAATGACCAAATTCTTTTTTGCTTGCATTATAATTGTCAGTATCAGGAGGACAGTAATGCTGAAAAGTGAGAAGGTAGAATATAGAGAAGTTAAGGTTGCAATTGGAAAACATACTTATGAATACTATATGACTAATGACTTGGGGCTTCTTGGTGTTGAGCTAAAAAAACTTGACTGCATTTTACCTAAACAAGGTCAGTGGTGTTTGAATAAAAACTTGAGTCCTGATGTAGTAAAAAAGATGAATGAGCTGTGTGTCTGCTATTCCCTATGTAAGGAAGCTGACGTGTTGAATTATTATAAAGATGGAAAGGCTTATATTGTTTTTTTACGGTTTTTAAAGAACCCTGATATGTTTGTTGTTGTGGCAAGAAAGGAGTTCAAGGATTTACTTACTTCGTATGCCACGCAAAATGAAAGCCTTAACAGCCTTGTTGAGGTGACAAGAAAATATGTTGAGAAAATCGCTTGCGGTCTTGGTATGCTGCAAGAATATATGGGGCTGAAAGCAGATGAAATAATGGAATTGCATTATGCTGCTACAAAGACAAGGAGCGGCAGGAAAGAAAATGAAGATGGGGTTTCTGTAAAAAAGGATTTTGATTTTGCGCAGGTTTTAAGAAAGCTTAGGGATCAAAACAATATGACTGATGCTCAGGTTTACAAGAAGGCAGGGATAAGCCGGCAGGTGTATTCAAATATTATATCAGGCAAGGCTATTCCAAAGAGGGAAACAGTTATTTCCCTTGCTATTGCCTTTAAGCTGGGGCTTGCAGATACAAACCTGCTGCTTTCTTATGCAGGACATTCCTTTTTGCCAGAAGATGCATTTTCTTCTGTTATAAAAGATTGCATAAATCTTGGCAAAGACTTAGAGGAGGTGAATGAGAAGCTAAACGATAAAGGTCTTAAGCTCTT